>JAGBHV010000056.1 GCA_017935325.1 Clostridia bacterium | reverse complement strand
TTACAACCTGTAATCTCAGCGTAGCATCCTTCAGTACTGTTCATTGATGTACCGCCGATGATACCGCCGATGTAAGCGTGCTCTTTAACATTCTTTGTGGATGTTATTTCTGTATTTTCAACAGTACAGTTTGTAATCTGAGTAGCCTGTGCACCTGCTTTTTTGTTAATACCGCCAACGATACCACCTACATGGTTCTGACCGCTGATGCTTGAATTAGATACTTTACAACTATCAATATTAGCATAGTCATAAACTGTACCTACGATTGCACCTGTGTATGATGCACCTACGATATTGGCACTATCAATATTAAGTCTTCTGATCGTTGCACCCTGAACATAACCGAAAAGTGCCTGGTCAAGGTTGGTCGGACCAAAACTCAGGTTAGAAATTGTATAACCTGCACCGTCAAATTCACCTTTGAAGAAAATTGATCCGGTACCGATAGGCTCAATAGTATAACCTGACATATCAATATCAGCTGCAAGCCTGATTTTTGAGTTGGTACTCATATACATATATTCAGTTTCACCTGAAACAAGCTTGGTCTGGTTAGCTGAAAGATAGTAAAGGTCAACGGGAGTTTTGATAAGATAGTAACCATCGCCGTCAATTTCAAGGTCTGATGAACTAAATACAGTAAGCTTTGCCATAAGACCTGTTGCGTTGTGCCTTGCTGTGATTGATGCACTTGCGTTAGTATCACCTGAGAAACTAAAACTAAGCATTATTCTGCCGGACCAACTGAATTTTCTGTTAGTGCCGAAAGTAATTGTTGCAGAGCCTGATGATGCCGCAGTGAAATGATTATCAAGGCTAAGGCTGTTTTCATAATTAGCTATGTCAAATCTGTCGATATTGTTTATTGTTTCAAGGGCAGCACTGTCGCTTGCTGCTGCAACTTTAAGTGAAGCATCGCCCCAGAGCTGAGTTGCAGTATTTTTCACCTGGAAAGACCATACTTTACATGAACCCGTGAATGCAGCACCATTGATACCTGTTGTTATACCTTCTTTATAAGTATTGCTTACATTATACAGGTATGATGGTGAATAATAGCTGTTATAGATATGTGTATCGCTGCTGCCTGATGAAATTTTACCTGCAAAAAGGTTACAGCTTGAAGTCTGGAATGAACCACCTGATTTGATAAGAGCACCTGATGCATAGCAGTTCTGAATATAACCGCCTTCAAGTGATTTGATTTCACCTACGAAGATACCGATATTCTGCATACTCTGTTTTTCAGGGAAAATCGGAATATCAGCACCGCAGTTGTCAATAATTGCTTTTTCAGCATCAATTACGCCGATAAAGCCTGAAACACCGTTATATGATGTTTTGATATCTGCCAACTGTATGTTTCTTCTAGTCTCATCGTAGTAGTTATCAACATAACAGCCATACAGATACGAATTACCGTAAACCGCTTTTGCAAAGAGACCCGTATTTCCCTCCTGAGGAGAGATAGTGAGACCGGAAGCTATACAGTTGAAAGTAATATTTATGTTCTTTAACGTTGCGTTACATACATTACCGAAAAGTGATGAAACCTGCATTGTGCTGGAAGTGCCGGGTGCAGAGAACTCAACAGTAAGGTTTCTGATTACACCGTTTGCAAGGTTTGATGCCACATCAGCTTCATCAGAGGAATCTGACTTATGAGTAGTAGAATTGTTATTCTGAAGAGAATCATCGCGTGAACCGTAAATGCCCTTGAATAACTCTCCGTTAATCTGGTATGTGATAGTATTGCCGTTACCGTTGATTGTGCCCCAGAATGTTGCAGCAGGAGCTGTGAAATTCTCATCAACATACTGATCACTGGCAAGCACAAAATGTGCTGCAGGAGCATAGTAGAGGAAGTTCATTTCTGCCGTTGTAAGTTTGATGGGCTTATCCTTTGTACCTATAAATCCGTCAGATGTATAGTCAGATGTATTATGGATACCACTTGAGTTGAGAATACCCAATTCCATAGGCTGATTTGTAAGAGTTGTTCCATCTTTATTTGCACCTATTGATGAAGGAATTGTGATATCAACATCATAGTAGAAAACGGTTTTGTCGTTTTTACCATTTGCTATGAGCTCATAAGTAAGGGTATTTGTGCCAAGACCTGTTACTGTATAATAAGAAGCGTTTGTCGGACCTGAGAAATTGCCCTTTACATTAAATGTAGCATCGCCCCAGCCTGAGAAGCTGAAAGAGCTTGTTGATACCTGAGCCGTTGTCTTCGTGATGCCAAAATCCAAACCATCTGTTATCAGATGAATATAACTTGACATTGCATAGGGTTTTGAAAATTGAAGGTCGCCTTCGCTTTCACCTGCACCACCGTATGATACGGGAGAAGGCCTTGAAGAAATGATTGCTGAATAGAATACATTTCTGATTTTATTATTTTTATATGCTTTGTCACCATTAAAACCAACGATTGCACCAAGTGCTGCTTTTGAATCGATGATTTTAACGAGAGCATAACAGTTTTCTACGCCAAAGTTGTTGCCTGTATCACCGTAACCTACGATACCGCCGATGTAACGAGTGATTGCGTTTGCATCGCCTGCACCTGCAGTTGAGCCTGTTGCAATACAGTTTCTGATACCATAGTTTGATTTACCTGCGATACCGCCGTAGATTGCGCCGTCAGTTGTATCTGCAAAGTAAACGCCTACATTTGTTGCTGTACAGAGCTGAACGTCACCTGTGTTATCACCAACAATACCGCCTGCAGCAGATTTGCCTGTTACAAGAACATCATATTTAGTTGCAGTTGCCTTTGCATTTGTATTGAAGCTACCTGTTACATCTGCACGCTGGATACGGCCTGTGTTGTGACCAACAAGGAAACCGATTTTGTCTGCACCCTTAACACTACTGCTACGTCCGTCCATCTGGATTTCACAATAGTACATACCTGTTGAGGAGCTTGTTCTCTGTGTTGCGTTTGTACCGACAAGACCACCAACATAAGTACTCTTTGTTGTGTCACCTTCAATAGTAAGCTTAACACCACGGACCTTGTTGATTTTACCTCTGTTCTGTGCAACAAGAGCACCTGCATAAGGTCTTGATGTTTTGATTGTTACGTTTTCTGCCATGTTAAGTTTAACATTGGTATTGTCAAAGTTTGTTTCATAGTCGATAACACCGCTGTTGTCAACAACGATAGCTGTACCTGAGTATGTACGGAGTGTTGTGTTATCAGGATAGAATGATTCAGCTTTTGTTGTTGAAGCTGTTGTATCGAGCACGATAATTGAGAATCGGCATTCGTCTATATTACCTTCGTTTTTAAGGATAACACCTGCAGCCTGTGCGTCAGAATATCCGTTAGTAATTGAAACGTTATGAACTACAAGGTTTGTAATAGTTGATTTTGAGTTAACGTAACCGAAAATACTGAGTGAATTATAACTATTCAGATTCATTGTTACGTTCATAATCTGTTTTCCGTTACCGTCAAGGTGGAAGAAAACATTTGAGTTTGATGAAACTTCAGGGTCAACTGAAACGAGTGTACCGCCGATGCCATGATGTTCTGCAAGACCATCAAGGAGAGCCTGGTCGATTGTTGTTGATGAAAAATCAATATCAGCAGTAAGCTTGAAGTATTTGTTAGCGTTACCTGTATCATTGATAAGTTCGCTCATCTTAAGGAAAAGCTCTGCTGAACTTACCTGATAGGGGTTAGCTTCCGTACCTTCACCTACCCATTCGTCTGCACTGTTATTTGAAGGATTCTGAGTTTCTACTTCTATATTGGGAACGGTTGTTGAAGGAGCTTCAGTTGTAGGTGCATCGGTTGTTTCGTCCTTAGTTGCGGGAGGCTGAGTTGTAGGTGTCTGTGTTGTTGGCGCCTGTGTTGTCGGTACCCGTGTTGTGGGAGCATGAGTGGTAGGCGCATGAGTTGTGGGAGCCTGTGTTGTAGGTGCAAGAGTTGTAGGTGCAAGAGTTGTTTGCGTTGCAGGCTGTGTTACAACAATTTCTTCCGCGGTTGAACCTGTTGATGCAGCATCATCAGAGCCGACAAGTGCGGAGGTATATTCACTTGTAGTAGCGCTTTCAGATGTTGCAAGTGCTGTGTATACGCCGGTAGAGGATAATAAAATCCCCCCGGAAAGAATCAAGGCTATTAACCTTTTCGTTAATTTTTTATCCATAATCTAAAATACCTCCGTAATTTCAGAAAGAAGTCCTGATTCTCACACAGTAACACACGCACGTGTATAACAGAGTAAACTCTTTCTGCTTATAACCTCAATAAAATCAAGGTTTTTCGAATTTTGTAAAGTTGTTTTACTTTACAATTTTATATATAATGTAAAGTTCATATACTTTACAAATTATCATTCAGCATCGCTTTTTTTCGATGCACTTTTCTTTGCTTTTTCTTTTGCCTGAGCTGCTTTAAGCTTTTCTTTTTCTTTTGCCTGAGCTGCTTTAAGCTTTTCTTTTTCTTTTGCTTTGGCAATTCTTTCTTTTTCCTTTGCTATTGCATCAGCTTTGGCTTTAGCTATTCTTTCTTTCTCTTTCTGCTTAGCCTTCTGTTCAGCTTCTTTAGCTTTCTGCTTTGCTTTTTCAGCTGCTGCTTTAGCTTTTTCTTTAGCTACTCTTTCTTTTTCTTCCAGAATTGCTTTTTCCTTGGCTTTAGCTATTTTTTCTTTTTCTTTTGCCTTTTCTTTTGCAATTCTTTCCTTCTCAAGCTGAATTGCTTTTTCTTTAGCAGCCTTCTCGCGGGCTTTTATTCTTTCTTTTCTTTCTTTTTCTTCCTGAATTGCTTTTTCTTTAGCTTTGGCTATTCTTTCTTTTTCCTTAGCCTTTTCTCTTGCAATTCGTTCTTTTTCTTCCTGTATAGCCTTTTCGCGAGCAGCTTTTTCTCTTGCCTTCTCTTTTTCTTTACGCTCTTTTTCAAGTGCGTCGGCTTTTTCTTTTGCTAATCTTGCTTTTTCTTTCTGTTTAGCTTTTTCTGCTGCTGCTTTTTCTTTTGCGGCAAGTTCAGCTTTTTCTTTTGCGATTCTTGCCTTTTCTTTTTCTTTTGCCTTACGTTCTCTTTCAAGAGCTTCGGCTTTTTCTCTTGCTATGCGCTTTCTTTCAAGTTCAGCCGCTTTACGCTGCCTTTCGAGCTCCAGAGCTTTCTCTTTTGCAATACGCTCTTTTTCTTTCTGTTTTGCAATTCTTGCTTTTTCCTTGGCTGCAGCGATTGCCTGCTGTTCCCTGAGCTTTGCAAGACGTTTCTTTTCTTTTTCTCTCTCTCGTCTTGCTCTCTCCATAGCAATTTCTTTTTCTCTTCTTGCTTTTTCTCTTGCTCTTTCGCGCTCTTTACGCTGTCTTTCGAGTTCTTTCTCTTTTGCAATTCTTGCTTTTTCGCGTTCGATTCTGCGACGTTCGATTTCTTTCTTTCTTTCGATTTCTGCCTTGATTCTTTCCTGAATAATACGCTTACGTTCATTTTCAAGGGCCAATGCACGGGCGATAGCTTCCTTAATTTTAGCTTCACCGGCTGTTTTCTTCTTGTTGGCAAGCTTCAATTCATCGATAAATACTTTTCTGATTTCTGCTTCGTCCATATCATAATTGAGTACAAGCTCTTCTGCAAGACGTTTGATGAACTTCGGTTTGATTTTACGTTTTTTGAGCTTACCTCTGTAGCTGCTTTCAGGTTCAGTATTTTTCTTAAGAAGCATATAGTTGTAAGCCATCACACCGTAAAGGTCATCACGGTAGCTATCGCTTACCATATCATCTGATTCTTTAACATTGATTTCATAACCAACATCATCGTAGGAATGGATGAAATTCCACAGACCAAGGCACTGATTAAAGTTAGGGTCCTTCAGAATAACGTTAGTTCTCATAATGGGAGGACGGACAGGAACGCATTTACGCATTTCTCTCATGAAATTGGAGTGAACAAAATCGTCTACAAGAGTTTTGATTCTGTGGATTCTGTCCATAACCGATTTTTCTTTTTTGCCGTCAACATCTTCATCACTGTTATATTTAGTTGCAACTTCCATTTTGAAAGTTATAAGTTCGTTACCTTTTTGAACCGAACTTTCCATTTTAAGCGAATTAAGACTTTCGTCATCAGACAGATTTGCAAGAACATCATATCTGACATTGATGAAATACTCAAGCTGCTTGATAAGGGTGAATAAGAAACGGTTTTCGTAAATTTCATAACTTTCTTCACGGAAAACGTTAAGAATTTTGCTGGGCATAACGCTGCCGTCATCTTCTACCTTAGAAATCATATTTGTGTGCTGAGCAAGATGTCGGATTGATTCGGTAGTGATTTTCTTGGCGCGTTCAATAATAACAACTTCTTCTTCCTGAACAATAAACTTACGGGGATTTCTGAGAATGTTGTCGATAGGGATGATACAACGTTCGATAGCCTCAACCCAACGGATATCAATCTTCTTTTCAAAGAATCTATTAAATTGAGAGAAATTGTTGTGTCCTGAGGAAATAGCCTCGTACATGAAATCATAGTACGGGTTTCCGGCTGTCATTTCAGCCATTTTGCCTTTATAGACAGAGTATAAATCAAGATATGATTCGCTCATCTGAGAACGTCCCCTTTTGTGTGAAGATTAGTTGTGCTATAAAACTTAAGATATTACATAAGCTTCTGAAGTCTTTCAAGGTAATCCTTAGAATCCTTCATGTTAGATTTACCGAAGTTTTTGTTAAGATAAGTAATAAGACCGCCGATTTCATTACGGATGTAAGAAACGTTCAAGCTTTCGAATTTACGAAGAATTTTGTGAGCAAGGATGAAGTCGATACCGTCGATTTCCTTACCGCCACAACCAACGTAAACAGGAACAAAGTCTTTAAGCTGTTTCAAAATACGGTTACCGAAAGCTATACGGAAATGCTCGATAACATAGTCGTCAAGTTGAGCAAATTTCTTAAGAGCTTCTTCTGAAACAGGATATTTTTCTTTTGCCTCTTCAAAGAGTTCCTCAAGATGCTTGTAGTTGAGATATATAGGGTCTGTAAGAGGTGCTTCAAAGAATTTACCTTTAGTATTGATATCAATGGGAATAGCACGGTCATAAACCTTATCAGTAACGGCGAAAGTAGAGTCGTCGTTGTTGATTGTGCCGACATACCACATATTCGGAGGAAGTTTAAATTTACCATCAAAGAAGAGTTCAGGGTCAGTAGGCCATACTGTGGGAACAAGTGAAACAACCCATTCATCACGTGACGGCATTTCGAGAATTGACAAAAGCTCTGCGAAGTAGTATTCAACACGAGCGATATTCATTTCGTCCAGGATAATAACTGAAACATCATCCATAAAACGTGCTTCATACATTTTCTTAAGAACTTCAGTTTCGTTGAAACGTTTTGTGAATTCGTTGAAGTAACCGAAAAGCTCAGTACGGTCACGCCATGAAGGCTGAACTGAAGCGATTGTTACGTCGTTCTGAATAAATTTACCGAAAGCATAGGGAAGTGAAGTTTTACCTGTACCTGAAATACCCTGAAGGATGATAAGTCTTGCTGCTGCAAAACCTGAAATGAAAAGACGAAGTGTGTCAATTTCATAGAAAAGACCAAGTCTGCTGCAAGCAAAGTTGCGGAAACGTTCGCAGAATTCGGGAAGAGTGATATCGTTATCGAAATCATGCTGAACGTAATCCTTCATAGCAAGGTCAACCTGAGTGAGCTTGTAGAAACGGCTGTAGTCTTCAGCAGTTTTGTCGACTTCTTCTTCTGTTTCTTCTTTCTTTTCTTCTATATCCTCATAAGGGTCTTCATCAGGTCTGAGACCTAACTGTGAAACTTTCATTGCAAGGATTTTCTGTTTTTCCATATTAAGTTTAATAACTTCGCGGTTAAGGTTGCCGACTTCGTTGAGAAGTTCTTCCTGGTCAACGAGAGTTTTGCGGACTCTTACATATTTCTTGATAAGGAGTCCGATAACCAAAGCGATTGCTGCAAGTGCTGCAACAATGAGGACAACGCAAAGGATTGCAAGTGCCCATTCGCCTGCACCGAAGTTAGATGAATATTTTTTGAAGATTTCTATGTATTTCGGGAAATTGAAGATGTCTATAAAGCCTTTACCTATGCCTTTAAGCATTCCCCAAAAACCGCTTACAAAGAACTGTCCCAAAAAATCCTGAATGAAGTTCAACAGTATGCTCATTTTTGTCACCTCGTGATATTTTTAAAAATTTTTGCTTTCTATTATATATAAGAATCCGTTTTACAAAACCGAACGTGAACTTGTGGCTTTCCACCTCATCCACCGCAAGCGGTCCCCCTTCCCCTCAAGGGGAAGGCAAATGCCCGCCGTGGTTTCGCAATCAGATTTTATACTTTAGTTTTAGTCTTTTTCATACGGACGGCCGATGGTCGCCCCTACGAAGGGTTTTGCAATCAGATTTTATACTTTAGTTTTCTTCTTTATTCTCTTCTTCTGCAGGAGTTTCCTCGGGTGTTGCCTCGGTAGCGTTTTCGGCTTCTTCTTTGCCTGTTTCTGCAGTATTATCAACCTTTTCGGCTTCTTTTACCTCAGCTTCTTTTGCCTCAGCTGCCTGCTTTGCAAGATACTCTGCAATTGCTTTCTGCTTAAGTTCTTCTGAAAGTTCAGCATTATTTGAAACTTCTTCCATGAGCTTCTCTTTCTTTGATTCATTAAGAGCAGCGATAAACTTGTAAATCTGGAAGAGGAATATGAGAGCAAGAGGAAGAATGATGAAGAAAAGGAATGAAAGATTAAGTTTTCTTTCGTCATCTGTGCCTTCGCCTATAGTCCATGACCATTTTTCACCTGTTTCGCCTGTACCCTTAACGAAGTCAATTACTTTACCGAGACCTTTTACTCGTTTGCCGTTGTCAACACCGTTTTCCTGCTGTGATTTATAGGAATAAACACCGACGATTTCGCTTTCAACAACGTCTGTCTGGTCGTTTGCGGGAGTATTGTCACCTCGTGTGGTGTAGGTTGTGATATCACTGACCTGATGTTCTTCCACAATTCTATGGGTATTGATAATGTACTGACCCTGTTCAATTGTTCTGAAAGAAATGATATCTCCGGGGTTGAGATCTTCACCCTTATACTGTTTAATAACAAGCAAATCGCCTGTATAGAACACGGGTTCCATTGAATCTGACTGAACAGAGAACAATGAATAACCGGCAACATTGGGTAAACCGCTTTCAGAATTTACAGATGATAATGTCAGGACTGTAAATATAACTGCGAATACAAGTATTACTACCGTAACTATGTCGCCTATCGTGTCTATTACTTTATTAGTCTTTTTTTCTTCCGCCATATCAAGGCCCACCTTTGTTTTTATATTTTTTTCTGGTTTTTTATATTACATATATATTAAAAGATTTCTCTTTTGTTTTCGAAATTAATAGAATTTATATTATTAACAGAATTTAACTGATTTATTTTGGTTGATTTAATTGGATTTTTATTTTAAGAGAGGAAACACACACCGGGCGAGGCGGTTAACCCCGCCCGGCTATGTTTTTAAGTTTTAAGCTGTTTCAAAAGCCGATATTTGAAACGATTTAACGAGCTATGTTTATAACTCTAAAGTTGAACAATCACTAAAATATAATTGATTCAATTAATTAGTCAACGATTTCAAGTGTCATTGCGAATGTTACGTCTTCACCAGCAACGTCGAATTTGAGCATTTCGCAGTCTGCATCGTTACCTTCAAGCCAAAGGAATGCTACATATTTCATGGGAGCATCTGTTGTTGTGCCTGCAGGAATTGTGAATGTGATACCGCCGTCAAGAGCAACTTCGTTGATGTTTTTACCACCGTCTGATACATAAGCGCCTGATGTTGCTGCTGTACCTGCTGATGAGATACCCATGAACTTGTTGTCAGCATTAGCTTCTGCTGCAACTGCATTTGCATATGCGCCTGAAGCAACTGCGTCGCCTGCTTCGTTAGCGGGAACAAGAGCAAATTTCATACATTTTGCTGCCTGTGCATCTGTACCGTCGAATTTAACAACTGCTTTAACATTTGCATCAACAGGACCTGTTACCCAGAGGGGAACAGCTACGAGGTTTGTACCTACAACTGCAGCTGATACGTCGAGAGCTTTTGTATCTTCGTTATAAACAGCTGAAATCCAGTCTGCACCGTCTGCTGTTGATACGGGATCAAATACCATGTCTTTCTGGTAGCCTGCGCCCCATGTGCCGTTAACTGAAACGGCATCAGCGAAGTCAACCTGTGTGCCCCAGTTTGCACCCTTATCAACTGAGATAAGGAGACCTGTTGTTACTTTAACGCTTGCATCGAGTTCTTCAACTGCAACTACTTTTGATGATGAGAACCATGCGTATGTAGCTGATGTAAGAACGATAGCTGAAACGATGAGCATTGCGATTGATGAAAGCAATGCACTTTTTCTCATTGTTTTTCTCATGAATATTACCTCCATAAAAAATTTCTGAAAGTTTTACTTTCATTTAAATATATATCCAAATATGTGTTGATAGTTTTAAGGGGAGAAAAGTTACTTAAGGAACTTGCTTAATTAAGAAAGTGTGTTGTTCACTTTTTTCCTAAACAAGCTCCTCGTTTTCGGCTTCTTTGTCTATAATATGGAACATCATAGACAGCTTAACCTCTCCTCCCATAATATTATCAACACATTCAGGATCCCATCCTTCAAGCCAGATGACAACTGTATATTTGTCAACCGCGCCTGATTTAAAGTTGGTTATTTTTCTATCCATAACCTTGTTTTCTTTTGCAAAGAACTTGTCGATACCGAATTTTGCGTATCTGTCATTTTCAGTACCTCTGACAGGTTTCTTTCCGTAAGTAATTGCTTCGCCGTTTCTGTAAACCTTTACTCTGACTGCCTCGTCGGCATCAAGGTCTACTGAAAGGACATCAATTGAAGCATTATAGTCTGCATCTTCTCTACCTACATTCTTAAGATAGAAAGTATATGCTATGTAGTCAATTTCACCGTCTTTATTGGCGTCACCGTTGTGACTGCCTGAGTGATTAGCACTGTCGATATCTTCAGGTAACCATTCCTCGGTGATATTATCCATATTTTCAACGGCATTACCGCGGATTAAAACACCTGATTCATAGTTACTTTCGGCGTTAGGTTTTCCGTCCGGACCTGTACCGCCGTTTGCCCAGGCACCTAAGCCGTATGCCTGTTCATAACTCTCACAGAGCGTGATACCGTATTTCTCAATTGCATCAGGGTCAAGGTTAACTGTGAATCGACCTGCCTGATTTGCATATGTTACACATCCGAAGAAAATTGCAAGGAATAAAAGCAGCAATGCAAGGATGATAACAACAATCCGCAAGAACAATTTATTTTTTCTGACTTTTTTTGCTGATGTGCGGACACCGTACTTTTCCATTTCAGGATTGTTCGGGTCAAACTGCACATTTTGTTTCTTTGCCAAAATATCCAACTCCTTTCTGAAGAGTTATATATTATATAGTAATTTCCTTTTCCTTTATAAAGTCTCCGTAAAGAGGACCTGACATTCTGTCAGCACCCATAGTTTTGAGAAGCTCTGCCCTCTCCTGGGTCTCGACTCCGCCGATCATGACTTTGGTTTCAATTTTCTTTGCAAAATCAATAATACCCTGGAGCATGTTCTGCTGACGCTCATTAGTTTCGATATCCCTTGTCAGAGAAGCGTCGATTCCTATGTAATCAACTTCATACTGACCGAGGTTTGAAAGAGAAGTATATTCAACTCCGAAATCATCAATTGCTACACGGAAGCCTTCCTTGCGCAATTCATTTATATTCTTTGTAATAATTTCGCTGTCTGCCTGAAGAATGTGGTCTGTAATCTGAAAACAGAATTTATCGTGTTCCATTTCTTTCTTGTCAACGATGTTCATCATTGATTTGACAAAATTCTTCTTATTAAGATGTTTAAGGGAAGTCCACAGGATTACGCTATTGATACTTGCTCCCCTTTCTTCAGTTCTCATCATCGCATCGCAAGCTTCTTCAATCGTCCATTTGCCGATTTCAGCTATCTGATTTGATTTTTCAGCCACCGGAATATAAAGCTCAGGCTGCATAATGCCCATCTTATAGTCAGTGATAACAACACGGGTGTAAAAATCAATCGCCATGTTAAGACCGACATCGAAAACAGGTTTATACAGAATTTCCATTGTTCTTGTTCTCGGAATCTTTTCGGTTACCATTTTTTCTTCAGCCATAATAGCACTCTCCATATTGCAGGATTTCGGTTAAAAAGGAGCCATTTTTCTTTAAGAGAAATATGCAATAGATAGACTCCCACTAAACCTATTCTATCCATTGTATTGTATCACTTTCTTGTCAAAAAGTCAATATTAAAAGCACACCGACTTCATAAATTTTTAACAAATTTTTAAACGATTTTTTTACGTAAGAATTTATTAAAAATTACTGAGAAGGTGTGCTTGAATTTCATAAAGATATTCTATTTTTTTGAAGAATATTTCATTGAGTTCTGCGTGCGGATTTCCTTCATTATTCTGCTTACCTGCAAAGAAAAATCTGCGCAGTTTTCGTACTCACTCCGACACAAATCATATTCGCGGATATACCTGAAAAAGTCTTTCGCTTCATAGCTCATAACTTCTTCTTTTTCCGTGTCACCTGCTATTATTTCACCCTTTCCGTCGTTTGAATACAAGGTGATATTAACAAGCTTGGATATTGATTCTACTGCGATTGTGCCCTCATCGCCGTAAATTTCCGTTGCTGTTCTTGACTGCCCGACCTTTGAATAAGTAAGAGTAATCTGTTTATCAGGATAATGAAAAACAGCCGTCCCCAGAGCATCCGCACCTGTTTCCAGGAAGTGAGCAGTCGATGTTATTTTCTCGGGTTTTCCGAAATAGTACAACGCAAAATACACGTTATAAATCCCTAAATCCATAAGACAACCCGTTGCCATTTCCGGATTGAAAATGTTAGGATTTTCACCCCTTACAAGTGCCGGATATTTCGAAGAAAGCTGCGAAAAATCCACCCTTGCAGAGGACACTTTTCCGATGCGTTTTATTGCATTTTCAAGCAGGATTCTGTTGGGAAAATGCATCATCATTATAGCTTCCGTATACACGAGTTTTTTACTCTTTGCAAGCAAAAAAAGCTCTTCGAATTCCTCGGGTTCAACGGTAATCGGTTTTTCACAGATTACATGCTTTCCGTGCTCCAGAAAGAGCTTACTCTGCTTGTAATGAAATGCATTGGGAGAGGCAATATAAACAGCATCAATTTCCTTATCCGAAGCCATTTTTTCAAGGTTTGTAAAGACTTTTTCTGCACCGACAGACCGTGCAAAATCCTCCCCTTTTTCCTGACTTCTTGAATATACGGCAAAAGGAGAAAAACCCTCCGATATCTTCACGCCGTCAGCAAATGCTTTGGCAATCCAGCCTGTGCCGATTATTGCATATTTCATTGTACCGCACCTTTCTCCTGATTAGTTGGTATAAAACATTTCCGAATAAGATTTTCACCACAGAATGACATGTTTGGAAATGTTAGCGATAAATTATAATTTGAATGCAAAGTGCATAGTGCATAGTGCAAAATTGCGGGTGGGCAAAGCCCACACCCAAACATAATAGCGTCGCAGACCCGAAACTCTGCATTCTACACTAAATTATAATTTATAGTTCAATTAAATTTAACATTGTAGGGTTTGGCGCTTGACGACAAACCGTTAATTCACGTGCATATTTGTGGAACGTCGGAAACCGCCGTTCCCTACGATATTAATTTTAAACAACCATATAAATTATAATTTATCGCTATGTCTAAAACGTTATTGTAGGGCGGGGGCTTGCTCCCGCCGTTTGTTATTTTGCGTAAGATTTGGCGGCAGGACCAAGGCCCTGCCCTACGAGTGTTAAAATTAA
>JAGBHV010000055.1 GCA_017935325.1 Clostridia bacterium | reverse complement strand
TGATGCAGACGCAAAACAGCCTGCAGGCGATGTAATTGTTCCCGCACTTGGCCATACAGAAGGCGAAGCAGTTAAAGAAAATGAAGTAGCACCTGATTGTGAAAACGCAGGTTCATACGAAGAAGTAGTATACTGTGAAGTATGTGGCGAAGAACTCAGCCGTGACACAATCACAGTTGATGCACTCGGCCATACAGAAGGCGAAGCAGTTAAAGAAAACGAAGTAGCAGCAGATTGTGAAAACGAAGGTTCATACGAAGAAGTAGTATACTGTACAGTATGCGACGAAGAACTCAGCCGTGACACAATCACAGTTGATGCACTCGGCCACGATTATGAAGCAGTAGTTACAGAACCTGACTGTGTAAACGGTGGTTACACAACATACACATGCTCAGTATGTGGTGACGAATATGTAGCTGATGAAACAGATGCACTTGGTCATACAGAAGGCGAAGTTGTATATGAAAACGTATCAGATGCAACATGTACAGAAGGCGGCACAGGCGATGCAGTAATTTACTGCTCAGTATGTAACGCAGAACTTTCACGTGAAACATCAACAGTTCCTGCACTCGGCCATACAGAAGGCGAAGCAGTAATTGAAAACAAAGTTGACGCTACAGCACTTAAAGACGGTTCATACGATTCAGTAGTTTACTGTTCAGTATGCGGTGAAGAACTTTCACGCGAAACAATCGTAATTCCTAAAGAAGACGGTAAAGTTGTAGCAAGTGTTCAGTCAAATGGACAGACAATCCTTACAGGCGTTGTAAAAGGTGACTATTCAGCATATGTATCAGTACCTAAGGGCTCAACAGTAGATGCAGGCGAAGTTACAGCATCAATCTTAATGAAAGATATAGCTTCACTCGGCATTACAGGTACAAAGACATTTGAAAAAACAATTCTCACAGGTGTTGAGAAAGAAGTAGAACTTGATAACTACCTGCCTTCATTCACAAACGCAACAGTAAGCGGTAAGATTGACGGCGTAGCATATGGCTATAACTTCACAGGTATTGACACTGAAGAAGAGTTCAGAATCGAAGCTGAACCTCAGAATGAAGAAGCAGTAAGAGCAGCCTGGGCAGCACTTACAAGCCATATTACAACATCAGAACAGTCAGCAGATGACAGCTATGCAATCATTCCTGCAGGCACATGGATTCAGATCGGCACAGAAAAACTTACATTTGAATCAGATTACAAACTTGATAATCTTTCAGATGAAGGTCTTGCAGAGGCTCTCCGTGCAGCAGCAAAACTTGAAACAGTAGCTGAACTTGAAGATGCACAGGTTAGAATCTTCCTTCCCGCAGGTACAGTACTTGCACTCAGCAACACATCAGCAACACTTGATGATCATGCAACTATCACAATCTTCGGTTACGAAGACAGCGAAGATGTAAACACAATCCTTTCAAAACTTCGTGCTTGTGAAGATGCTGAACAGGTTATCTTAACAGCAGTTATGTTCATCAACGACCTTGCTCTTGCAGTTGAAGGCCAGGATATTACACTTAATATCGAATTTGGTTGCGTAGAAGGCGAAGCAGTAGTTGAAAACGAAGTAGCAGCAGACTGCGTAAACGCAGGTTCATATGATACAGTAGTATACTGTGAACTTTGCGGCGAAGAACTCTCAAGAGTAACAACAACAATCGACGCTCTCGGCCATACAGAAGGCGAAGCAGTTGAAGAAAACAGAGTAGAAGCAACATGTACAGAAGAAGGTTCATATGACACAGTAGTTTACTGTACAGTATGTGATGCAGAACTCTCAAGAGTAACAACAACAATCGATGCTCTCGGCCATACAGAAGGCGAAGCAGTTGAAGAAAACAGAGTAGAAGCAACATGTACAGAAGATGGTTCATATGATACAGTAGTTTACTGTACAGTATGTGATGCAGAACTCTCAAGAGTAACAACAACAATTCCTGCAGCAGGTCACGATTATGAAGCAGTAGTAACAGATCCCACATGTACAGAAGCAGGCTTCACAACATACACATGCTCAGTTTGCGGTGACAGCTATGTAGCAGACGAAGTAGCAGCACTTGGTCATAATGAAGATAGCGAATGGGTAGAAGATACAGCTAACCCCGGCACATGGAACCAGTACTGTGACGTTTGTGGTGTACTCCTTGATTCAGAAATCAGAAAAGTACCCGCAACAGGTATTAAACTTGATCAGACAGATGTTGAAGTATTCTATGTAAGAAAAGCACCTGCTTTCACACTTACAGAAACAGTACTTCCTGAAGACCAGCTTAAACTCGACTACGAAGTAATCTGGAGTTCAGATAACGAAAAAGTAGTAACAGTTGACGAAGACGGTAACGTTACAACACACAAACGTGGTTGTGCAACAATCACAGCTACACTTGTTGATGCTGAAGGTAACGTAATCGACACAGCAGAATGCAGCGTTAAGGTTAAGTACACATGGTGGCAGTGGCTTATCTGGTTCTTCCTTATCGGTTGTGCTTGGTATTTCGTATAATTCTGAAACTACTATTCAGATTATCGTAAAGTAAATTAAACATGCCCCCGTTACAGAGATGTAACGGGGGTTTTTGTGTGGTTATAAGTTGAATGAATGGTGACTCTAAATTTCAGCATCACCTGTTGCGGGGTTGTCAATTAATTTTCCGTCTTTTTCAAAACGTGAGCCGTGGCAGGGGCAATCCCATGAGTGCTCGGCCTTGTTCCATTTTAATGCGCATCCCAGGTGTGGACATCGCTTCAATGTAGGTGTAAGAAGATTTGTAATTGACTCAAAAGAGTTTACAAATAATTGTGATTTAAAGCAGCTTCTTTGAGGAGAAAAAACTTCAATAAAATCGTTTTTTCTTCCCCAGATCATATCTGTCAGTATCATAGAAGCCACCATGGAAGAAGTCATTCCCCATTTATTAAAGCCTGTAGCTACATATAAATCAGGTGTGTTTTTGCTGTATCTGCCGATGTAGGGGATTTTGTCAAGACTCATACAATCCTGTGCTGCCCAGCTATATTCAGGCTCGGAACAGTTGTAATATTTTTTTGCAAATTGGTCAATTTCCTGCCAGCAACCGCCTTTTTTTCCTGTTCTGTGGCTACCACCACCAATAAGCAGAAGGTTATCATGGGTTCTGAAAGAAAACCCTTTTTCATCTTCATCCACATACATACCTTTTAAATTATGGCAGTTTGCGTATGCTGAAACATAAGAACGATGCTGAAAAAGCTTTAAAAAATATCCGCCGTGCTTATTTATAAAAGGAAAATGGGAAGTAATAATAATTTTATTTGCGTAGATTTTTCCGTCATCGGTTATAACAGATGATGGGGTTATTTCACGCACAAAAGTATTTTCATAGATATTCAGATTTTTTGAAATTGCCGAAATAAATTTCAGGGGATTGAACTGTGCCTGGTCGGGAAAACATACTGCACCCTGAATTTTAAAAGGCAATTCAGTTTCATTGGAAAATCTTGCCTGAAAGCCCAAACGATTTACTGCATCAACCTCTTTTTCAATTGCGGCTCTGCTTTTAAGAGAATATACAAAGGAATCTCTTGTTTCAAAATCGCAGTCAATATTTTCACAAAGGTCTTTGAACTCTTTTAAAGCTATCTGATTTGCCTTCAGATAAAGGGCAGCTGTTTCGGCTGAAAAATCTTCTGTAAGCTTATTGTAAATAAGACCGTGCTGTGATGTGATTTTTGCAGTTGTATTTTTTGTGTTACCTGATGCAATGCGGCTGCCCTCAACAAGAATATAATCTATGCCTGCATTTTTCAATGAGTAAGCACATAGTATTCCGCACAGACCACCGCCGATTATCAGAACATCGGTTTTTTTGTTTCCGTGTAATTTTTCAAATTCGGGAAGCTCTACGCTGTCAGACCATACTGATTTATGCATAACAACACCTCATTATCAGTATGCCCACAATAAAAACAGAAAACCGCAGAACAGTTGAGGCTCTGCGGTTAATTTCTTTAAATATCAGAGGTCAAGTGATTCAAGCATCTGCGCAAAGAGTGTATTTGCCCATGCAAACCACGTTCTTGAAAAAATTGTGGGGTCATCAACATTGAACGATTCATGCATAAAGTTTGTACCTGCATGGGTTTCACTGAGCATTTTCAGACATTCAAGGATTTCCTCTTTATCGCTACTTGTAAGAATCTGCATTGTAAGGGCTATGTGCCAGATGTTGTTTTTCGGAGTATGAGGACTGCCTACTCCGCGTGCAACCTTACCTTCATAATAATAAGGGTTATCTTTTGAGAGAATAAATTTTCTCGTATTCTGATAAATCTCATCGTCTTTGTCGCAATATCCGAGGTAAGGCGCTGCCATAAGGCTGGGAGAATTGGCATCATCCATTAAATTATAATTGCCGAAACCGTCTGTTTCATAGGCGTAAATTTTTCCGTATTTAGGATGAACGTAAATTGCATAATTCTTAATGCCGTTATCAATTTCGCCTGACAGCTTTCTGCACTTTTTAGCAAGAATTTCGTTTTTAAAACCGATTTCCGCCATTTCTGCAGCATATCTCATTGCAACAACTGCCATCATATTAGAAGGCACAAGATAGTTGAAAATACAGCTGTCATCTGAAGGTCTGAAGCCTGACCATGTCATACCGGTAAAGTTTACAGGTCTGCCGTAACCGTCAAAAGCTAAAGTGTCGGATTCAGATGCATTTTCCCTGTCAAAAAAGTAGGTTGAATTTTCTTTGTGATGCTGCTCCTTAATGAAATGGTCAGTAATTGTTTCGAGCATTCTTTCGAATTCCTCAGTAAAAATTGATTTATCGCCCGTTGTTTTATAAAACTCATAAGAAAGATAAATTGATGCACACAAAGAGTCAACTTCGTACTTTCTTTCCCATATTAATTCATGCTCAAAGTCGGTATGGTCTTTCCAGCTGTCTTTAGTGGGCTTTGCGTTGAATGCATTTGAATAGGGGTCGAGATTTACATAATAAGCGTGTTTTGCAATAACGCCCTTAAGAATTTTCTTCAAATCCTCATCTTCAGCCGCATATTTGATATACGGTTTTAACTGTGCCGCACTGTCACGAAGCCACATTGCAGGGATATCACCTGTAATAACAAAATATCCGCCGTCAGGTAATTCTTCCGTTGTTGTTTCAATTGTGTTGAGAAAACATTGTTTTGCAAGGGGCGCTAAAGACGGAAAAACTCTTTCCATTTTCTTTTCAAGCTCGTCCGCTTTTTTAAGAAGTATTTCAGGAGTCTGCATATGTAAATTCCTTTCTTGATTATTCGTCGAGTTTAAGAACTGCCATAAATGCATCCTGGGGTACTTCAACCGTACCGAAGTGACGCATACGTTTTTTACCTTCCTTCTGTTTTTCAAGAAGTTTCTTTTTACGTGTGATATCACCGCCGTAACATTTTGCAAGCACGTCCTTGCGCATAGCTTTGATTGTTTCGCGGGCAATAACCTTGCCGCCTACGCAGAGCTGTACGGGGATTTCGAACATCTGTCTCGGAATGTTATCTTTAAGCTTTTCGGCAATTTTTCTTGCCTTTGAATATGCTTTATCAGAGTGAATGATAAATGACAAAGCGTCAACTATATCGCCGTTGAGAAGCACATCAAGCTTGACGAGCTTTGATTCAACGTAGCCTTTGATTTCATAGTCAAATGAAGCATAACCTTTTGTGCGTGATTTAAGGCAGTCGAAGAAGTCGTAGATAATTTCATTAAGAGGAAGCTCATAATGAATATCTACACGGTCAGAGGTGATATAAGTCATATCCTTGAACACACCGCGTCTGTCCTGACAAAGCTCCATGATTGTGCCTACAAAATCGCTGGGAGCATAAATATGAGCGTTTGTTATCGGTTCTTCGCAATGGTCAATAACCGCAGGGTCAGGATAATGGGTGGGGTTATCAATTTCAATTACAGAGCCATCTGACAAATAGATTTTATAAATAACGCTTGGAATAGTTGTAACCAGGTCAAGGTCGTATTCTCTTTCAAGGCGTTCCTGAATAATTTCAAGATGAAGAAGCCCTAAAAATCCGCAACGGAAACCGAAGCCTAAAGCGCCTGATGTTTCAGGCTCGTATGAAAGTGCAGCATCGTTGAGCTGAAGTTTTTCAAGTGCATCACGTAAAGCTTCGTAGTCAGCACCGTCTGCAGGGTAAACACCGCAGAAAACCATTGGCTGAACCTGTCTGTAACCGGGAAGGGGTTCACTTGCAGGATTTGATGCTAAAGTGACTGTATCGCCCACACGCGCATCGCTTACAGTTTTGATGGAAGCTGTGATATATCCTACTTCGCCTGAAGCAAGTTCTTTTGCACTTTCCATCTGCTGTGCGCGCATATAGCCTACGTCAACAACAGTAAATTCTGCGCCTGTTGCCATCATGCGCATTGTGTCGCCTGCTTTTATTTTACCGTCAACGATTCTTACATAAACGATAACACCGCGGTAACTGTCGTAAATTGAGTCAAAAATCAAAGCACGCAACGGCTTTGAATCGTTATCTTCGGGAGCAGGTATATCAGCTACAATTCTCTCAAGCACCTGTTCAACATTTTCGCCTGTTTTAGCACTTACTCTCGGTGCGTTTTCACAGTCGAGACCGATAATATCTTCGATTTCTGCAGAAACTCTGTCCGGGTCTGCGGAGGGAAGGTCAATTTTGTTGATAACGGGAACAAGCTCCAGATTATGGTCAAGCGCAAGGTATGTGTTTGCCAGAGTCTGGGCTTCAATTCCCTGAGAAGCATCTGTAACAAGAATTGCACCTTCACACGCTGCAAGAGAGCGTGAAACTTCGTAGTTGAAGTCAACGTGACCGGGAGTGTCAATAAGGTTGAGGACGTATTCTTCGCCGTCAGTTGCTTTGTAATTAAGTTTTACGGCATGAGCTTTAATCGTAATTCCGCGTTCCTTTTCAAGGTCCATATCGTCAAGAATCTGCTCAGTCATTTCTCTTTTTGAAACAGAATCCGTAATTTCAAGGAGTCTGTCAGCAAGAGTTGATTTGCCGTGGTCAATATGTGCAATAATGGAAAAATTTCTTATATTTTCTTTTTTCAAAATTATCACCTGAAAAATTTATTTAAGTTTGTGTATGAATAATCCGCTTAAAAGCTTGGGCTCAAACCATGTTGATTTCGGTGGCATTACTTTGCCTGCATCTGCAATGCTCATTAAATCGTCAAGGGTTGTAGGATACATTGAAAAAGCCATTTTCATATCCTGCTCTGCACGTCTTTCAAGCTCTTTAAGACCTCTGATTCCGCCGACAAAGTCAATTCTCTTATCAGTTCTCGGGTCGGTAATTCCCAGCACGGGAGAAATGAGATTGTTCTGAAGAATTGAAACATCAAGTCTGTCAATGGGGTCGGACTCATCAAATATACCGTCTTTTGCTGTCAGCTTATACCAGCACTTGTCGAGATACAAACCGAATGTGTGTTTTTCCTGTGGTTTGAAGGGTTCAGTTGAATTCTGCTTTTCAACTTCAAATTTTTCGCTTATTTTATTAAAGAATTCATCGTTGTCAAGACCGTTAAGGTCTTTAATAACTCTGTTATAATCCATAATTTCAAGGTCATTGTCTGCAAAAAGCACAGCAAGGAAGAAATTGAATTCTTCCGCACCGTTGAAATCGGGATTTTCTTCGCGACGTTTAATGCCGACTTTTGCGGCAGAAGCACAGCGGTGATGACCGTCTGCTATATAATAGTCGCCGATTTGTGAAAGCATTTTTTCAAGCTTTTCGGTAATTTCTTCGTTTTCTATTACCCATACAATCTGTCTGACTGAATCGTTTTCGAAATCGTAGATGGGCAGGTTACTTTCACAATATGAGGAAATAAATGCAGAAAGATTATCATTCTGCCTGTAAGTCAGGAAAATCGGACCTGTGTTGGCATCGCACGTATCAATGTGACGGATTCTGTCTTCTTCTTTATCTGCCCTTGTGAATTCGTGACGTTTTATTCTGCCTTCAATATAGTCGTCTATTGAAGCAACGCCTACAATGCCTGTCTGTGCGCGGCCGTTCATAATCTGACGGTAAAAGTAATATTTCGGGTTTTCATCGTCAATGCAGATGCCGTCCGATACTAATTTTTCAAGGTTTTCTTTTGCTTTATTATAAACTTCATCTGAATAAAGGTAGGTATCTGCAGGCAAATCAATTTCAGCCTTGTCAACGTGAAGGAAAGAATAGGGATTATCCTTTACCATTTCACGTGCTTCCGCGCTGTTCATAACGTCATAAGGCAGGGCAGCTACTTTTTCAGCGTATTCGGGTCTGGGTCTGATTGCTTTAAGCGGTCTGAAAATTGCCATTTTATTTACCTGCACTTTCGTTGAAAGATTTGTATTCACCACTTAAAATGTTTTCCCACCAACCGATGTTGTTTTTATACCATTCAAGGGTAAGGGCAATGCCTGAATCAAAATCAGTTTCAGGGTACCAGCCAAGTTCATCTTTTATTTTCTGCGGGTCAATGGCATATCTCATGTCATGACCCGGTCTGTCTGTTACGTAAGTGATAAGGTCTTCGCCTTTTCCTAAAGAACGGAGAATTGTTTTTACTACCTCAAGGTTAGTTCTTTCGTTGTGTCCGCCGATGTTGTAAACCTCGCCGATTCTGCCGTTTTCAAGAATCATATCAATGGCCTTGCAATGGTCATCAACATAAAGCCAGTCACGCACGTTAGCACCTTCGCCGTAAACGGGAAGTTTTTCATCGTTTGTTGCTTTTACAAACATAACGGGTATGAGCTTTTCGGGGAACTGGTAAGGACCGTAGTTATTTGAGCAACGTGAAATTGTTGCAGGAGTTTTAAAGGTTCTGATATATGCCTGAACAAGCAAATCTGCAGAAGCTTTTGATGCAGAGTAGGGGGATGATGTGTGAATAGGTGTGGTTTCAGTAAAGAATAAATCCTTTCTGTCAAGGGGCAGATCGCCGTAAACCTCATCAGTTGATACCTGGTGATATCTGGGGATTGAATATTTGTTTACTGCATCAAGCAAAACCTGAGTGCCGAGGATGTTTGTTTTAAGGAAAACCTCAGGATTTTCGATTGAACGGTCAACATGGCTTTCTGCAGCGAAGTTGACAACTGCATCGAATTTTTCTTCTTCGCAAAGAGCGAAAATTGCCTTTCTGTCTGTAATGTCAGCTTTCACAAAACGGAAATTGTCTTTATCAAGTAAGCTTTCAAGGGTATGCAGGTTGCCTGCATAAGTCAGAGCATCAACGCAGACAATTCTGTAATCGGGATGTTTTCTGAACATATAGAAAATAAAATTACTGCCGATAAAACCGGCACCGCCTGTAACGAGTATGTTTTTCATAAGGTTTCATACCTGCTTTCATACGTATTCAATATATTATACACTAAAAAGTGATTCTGTACAATATTTTAAGTGTTAATTTTTCAAAAACCGTTGCGAAAATTTGCAGTTTAATATATAATTAGTGTATTGTAAAAAACAAAGGAGAAAATTTGATGAAACTCGGAATAGTAGGACTTCCCAATGTGGGAAAAAGTACACTTTTTAACGCAATCACAAATGCAGGTGCACAGTCGGCAAACTACGCTTTCTGCACAATCGAGCCGAATGTAGGTGTTGTGGCAGTGCCTGACGAAAGAATTGACAAGCTTACAGAGATGTATAATCCCCAGAAAACAACTCCTGCAGTTATTGAATTTGTTGATATTGCAGGTCTTGTTAAAGGTGCATCAAAAGGCGAGGGTCTCGGCAACAAATTCCTTTCACACATCCGTGAGGTTGATGCGGTTATTCACGTTGTAAGATGTTTTGAAAATGACGATATTATGCACGTTGACGGCTCTGTTAACCCTGCAAGAGATATTGAAACAATCAACCTTGAGCTTCTTTTCTCTGATATGGAAATGATGGAAAGAAGAATCGACAGAAGCACAAAAGCAATGAAGGGCGACAAGTCACTTGCAAAGGAAGTCGATTTCCTCAAACGTGCTTACGCTGAAATGGAAAACGGCAAGTTAGCAAGAAGCATTGAATGTGACGATGATGAAAAAGAAATTCTTTCTTCAGTTGCACTTCTTACTCTTAAACCCGTTATCTACGCCTGCAACATGGGCGAAGATGATTTTGTAAACGGAATTGAAAGCAACAAGTATTACAGCGAGGTTCTTAAAATCGCAGAAGCAGAAGGTTCTCAGGTGCTTCCGATTTGTGCCGAGCTTGAAGCGGAAATTGCATCACTTGACAAAGAAGAAAAGGAAATGTTCCTTGCAGATTTAGGCATTGAAAAAGGCGGTCTTGATCTGCTTATCCAGAGAAGCTATGATTTGCTCGGTCTTATTTCTTACCTTACTGCAGGCGAGCCTGAAGTAAGAGCATGGACAATTAAAAAAGGCACAAAAGCTCCCCAGGCTGCAGGTAAAATCCACAGCGACTTTGAAAGAGGCTTTATCCGTGCAGAGGTTGTAAATTTTGACGACCTTGTTGCAAACGGTTCAATGGCTGCTTGTAAAGAGAAAGGCCTGGTAAGAAGTGAAGGCAAAGAATACGTAATGAAAGACGGAGATATTGTTCTTTTCCGTTTCAATGTATAAACTTGACTTTATATAAAGTTATGGTATAATGAAGTTATTAAATAAGAGAGGACGTTTTTTATGAAAAAATTCTTAGCGATGCTTATGGCAGCTGCAATGCTTCTTTCTTTTGCAGCCTGCAAATCAGACAAAGAAGAAGAAACAACAACAGCAGCAGAAACAACTGTTGCAGAAACAACAACTTCTCCTCTTCAGATTGCTGATCAGAGACTGAGCCTTCCTGCTTCAATCAATGTATGGACAAAGGGCAAAAAAGTTTCTTACAAAAAGGATGAAACAAAAGTCGGCACAGCTACAGCTGCAGTTAATGACAGCCGCGGCAAGGGCGACATTTTCAGTGCTTCCAAAAAGAAAGTTACTGCAGAAACAATAGAAGATATCAAGAAAAACAATTCCTGCATCGAATATATCTATGATAAAGAGCAGAAAAATGCTTTCGTAGGTAAAGGTGTGGCATATGATAAAGTTGTTATTGCAACAACAGGCGAATATGCAAACATCATAACATTCATTAAAGGTAAAGAAGTTGTAGGCTCTGTTCTGGTTGAAAAAGGCGAAATCAATGAAAAACCGCTTGCAGAGAGACTTCTTTCAGCAGTAGAAATTGTTAAACACGAACACAAAGATTAAAAGATACAGTTTGCGGCAGGTATTTTTACCTGCCGTTTTCTGATGGAGAATAAAAAATGGATCATAAATTATGTATCGGTACGGGAATGGGCTTTGATGAGTCCACAGAAGAGCAGATTCGCCTGATAAAAAAAGCAGGCTTTGACGGCTTTTTTACCGATGCCGAAAGCGCTGAAAAGATGAAACAATATGCATCAATTGCAAAAGAGGAAGGTCTTTTTTATCAGTCAGCTCATGCTCCTTTCGGAGATATGCATATTATGTGGGAAGGAAATGAAGAAGAAGCTGAGAAAGTTATACGTAATCTTTTTGCCTGCGTCGATGCCTGCAGGGAAGCGGGTGTTGAAATTCTTATATGCCATGTAATTATCGGAATGGAAAGAAACACTCCCAATGAAGCGGGTGTTGCGAGATTTCGCCGTGTGGCAGAATATGCGCGGGAAAAATCAATTAAAATTGCTTTTGAAAATACAGAGGGCGAAGAATATCTCAAGGCGGTTATGGATGGCTGCCGTGATATGGACAATGTGGGATTCTGCTTTGATTCAGGCCACGAGAGATGCTACAACTACAGCCGTGATATGCTGGCACTTTACGGTGACAGACTTATTGCAACCCATCTTAACGATAACCTTGCAATGAAAGATGAAAATGTAAAAACATGGCTTGACGATTTGCATCTGTTGCCCTTTGACGGCGACGCGGATTGGGAATATATCACTTCCCGACTTAAAAAATCAACCTGTCCCGAATATCTTACATTTGAACTTGTAAAGAAAAACAAACCGGGACGTCATGAGCATGATATATATGACGGTATGAGTTTTTCTGAATATACTTCAGAGGCTTATAAAAGAGCTGAAAAAATACGTCAGATGATGCAATAAAAGAAACAGTCTCACCAATTCAAACGCCGAGCTCCCACAAGGCAGTTTTTGTTTCTCGAACAAAAATTACCAAAAGCCTCGCAAGGCGACAGCCTTGCTGCATTTTTGGCTTCAATTCAAGAAATTTTGCTTTTCTACGAAACTGCGAAGCACTTTAAAATGCGA
>JAGBHV010000054.1 GCA_017935325.1 Clostridia bacterium | reverse complement strand
TTTTTGTGAAAAGATGTGTTATGACGTGCAAACATATGAAGAACTGAAGATCAAGAAACGCCCATTTACTGCGCTTTATGACGTGATGTGCAACATTTCGCTAAGCGTTCTTAAGTTTTCAAGTCTCGCCACTCGGACCATCTGAAAGAGTCTGAAAACGTTGATTTATCAAGGTTTTCAGGCTTTTTTGTTTCCATCAAAAATGCCCGTGGGTTTGATTTGGGTTTTATTGGGTAAAATCAAACAAAAACAGGGTTGAAACAGTAAAAAGGCATTGCAGGAGTTTTGTTTCCCGCAATGCCTTTCTTCTTACCCAGAAAACATTTTCTGAACAGAATTATATTATTATTCAATAAACTCAATGATTTTCATCTAAGCTCGTACGAAAATCAAAATTTTCATAATTTTTAAATTTCCGATATAATTTTCAGCCGCTTTCTGAATACAAAATCTGATTTCAGCCGTTTTTTGAAAATTTTCACACCAATATTAAAATGTGCTATAATAAAAATGTCTCCTGCAGGGCGACCTCAACAGATAAAACATCCGTTATAATATGGTTGTAAAGCACAAAAACAATTTTAATTTTTCGGAGGTAATATTTATGACAGGTGCAATTATTGGTGATATCGTTGGTTCAAGATTTGAATTCGACAATTTCAAATCAAAGGATTTTGAGTTGTTTGATTCTGAATGTGACTTCACAGACGATTCTGTTATGACACTCGCTATAGCAAAATGTCTGACCGGGTATGACGCTATCACAGACTACGAAGAATTTAAAAAGACTCTCGTGAAAGTTATGCACGAGGTAGGAAGAAAATATCCTGACTGCGGTTATGGCGGCAGATTTCTTATATGGATGATGAGAAATCACACAGAACCCTACAACAGCTACGGTAACGGCTCTGCAATGCGTGTTTCCCCCGTTGCGTGGTTTGCTTCTTCCCTTGAAGAATGCGAAAAATTAGCCAAGGCTACTGCAGAAGTCACACACGACCATCCTGAAGGAATCAAGGGTGCTGTGGCAGTTGCAGGTGCAATTTATCTTGCAAGGACAGATCACACAATGGATGAAATCAAAGAATACACAAATCGATATTATGAAATCAAATTCACACTTGATGAAATAAAAGATGACTATGATTTCTACGAGATTTGTCAGAAGTCTGTACCTCAGGCGCTTGAAGCTTTCTTTGAATCAACAAGCTTTGAGGATGCAATCAGAAACGCAATTTCAATCGGTGGTGACAGCGACACAATCGCAGCAATGACAGGCTCAATTGCAGAAGCATTTTACGGAATCGAAGAAGATATAAAAGACACTGCATTTTCTTATCTTGACAAATATCTGCTCGGCATCGCAGAGAATTTTACAAAAAAATTCCCCGGCAATATTAAAAAATAAAAGTCCCATTTTCGGGACTTTTCAGGCGAATAAGATTGTTTTCAGACTTTATTTGTTGCAAAAAACACCCATGAATGATATACTTGAAACATCAATATCTGCACAACCGGGAGGACCCAAATGAAGCTTATTCACTTATCAGATTTACACATAGGAAAGCGTGTGAATGAATTTTTCATGCTTGAAGATCAGGAGAATATTTTAACAAAAATAATCAACATCATTGACGATGAAAAGCCTGATGCTGTTCTTATTGCAGGTGATGTTTACGACAAATCCGTACCTTCAGGTGAGGCTGTTCAGGTTTTTGATGATTTTCTTGTAAGACTTGCAAAGAGAAACCTGCAGACTTTTGTTATCAGCGGTAATCACGATTCTCCTGAGCGACTTGCTTTCGGCGGAAGACTTATGGATTTAAGCGGTATACATATGTCACCTGTCTACAACGGCAAGGTTGAGCCTATCAGTCTTGAAGATGAATCCGGCAAAGTCAATTTCTATATGCTCCCTTTCATAAAGCCTATTCATGTGCGCAGATTTTTTGAGGAAGAAAATATTGAAAGCTACACTGATGCTGTACGTGTTGCTATTGACAATATGAATGTAAACGAAAATGAACGCAACGTGATTGTTACTCACCAGTTTGTAACAGGCGCAGAAAGAAGCGAATCCGAAGAAGTTTCTGTCGGCGGTTCAGATAATGTTGATGCAAGTGTGTTTGAGAAATTTGACTATGTTGCTCTCGGTCATATTCACGGCCCGCAGAATATCGGAAGCGAAAAGATAAGATATTGCGGTACACCTCTGAAATATTCATTCTCTGAAGCTAACCACAAAAAGTCTGTTACTGTTGTTAATCTGGGTGAAAAAGGTGAACTTGAAGTTGATGAAATTCCCCTTGAGCCAAAACGTGATATGCGTGAAATCAAGGGAAAATATGACGAAATAATGATGAACGGAAATCAGGAAAAATCCGATGATTATGTTCACATAATTCTCACAGACGAGGAAGATATTCCGAACGCAATGGGAAAACTCCGTCTTGTTTATCCGAACCTTATGAAGCTTGACTACGATAACACACGAACACGAAGCATCGGAAAAATCACTTCCGCAGAAAAAACAGAAACCAAGTCTCCCCTTGAATTGTTCTGTGAATTGTATGAAAAAGTAAACGGACAACCTATGAACAAGGAACAACTTGAATTTTCAAAAGAACTTGCTGAAAGCATATGGGAGGGCGAAAAATGAGACCTTTAAAACTTACAATGTCAGCCTTCGGCCCTTATGCAGGAGTTACTGAAATTGATTTCGAAAAATTAGGAGTAAGCGGACTTTATCTTATCACTGGCGACACAGGTGCCGGTAAGACAACTATTTTCGATGCCATTTCCTATGCGCTTTACGGTGAGGCGAGCGGTGATATAAGAGAAACTTCAATGCTCCGTTCAAAATATGCCGATGAAACAACTCCCACTTATGTTGAACTTGAATTCCTTTACGATAACCGGATTTACAGAATCAAAAGAAATCCCGAATATGAACGCAAGAAAAAATCAGGTGACGGCACAACAAAGCAGACGGCAGATGCTGAACTGATTTTACCTGACGGTACACCTGTTACAAAAACAAAAGAGGTAAATTCTAAAATCATTGAAATTATCGGCGTTGACAGAAATCAGTTTTCGCAGATTGCAATGATAGCACAAGGCGACTTTAAAAAATTGCTTGTTGCCGACACAAAACAGCGTCAGGAAATTTTCCGTAAAATATTCAGAACTGAACTTTATCAGGTTTTTCAGGGAAAGCTTCATGATGAATTTACAAAAATCAAAAATGATTGTGAAAAAATCAGAAACAGTATCAGCCAGTACATTGACGAAATTGAATGCGATGAAGATAACGGTCTGAACATCGATGTAAGAAAAGCTAAAAACGGCGAAATGATTATTGATGATGTGACAGACATTATCGAAAAACTTCTTGAAGAAGATTCACTCCTCGCAGAAGCAACTGAAAAGAAAATTTTCGTCTGCGAAAAAGAGTTTGAAAAAGTTACAGAAATTCTTGCAAAAGGCGAAGAAATTTCCAGAGCAGAAAAAGACCTTGAAACTGCAAAAAAATCACAAACAGAAACTACTGCAGAACTTGAAAATGCAGATAAATTTCTGAAAGCAGAATACGAGAAAAAAACTGAACTTGAAAAACTCACCGCACAAGTTGCCGTACTGACGGAAGAATTGCCCGAATACGACAAAATTAAAAAAATCAGCGATGAAATAGGTCGTTCTGACACAGCAATAAAAAGAAATGAAAAAGAACTTGAAACCTGCACAGAATATGCAGAAACAATTTCTAAAAAAACCGAAAAGTTGAATGAAGAATATGAAACTCTCGAAAATGCAGGTGCATTGAAGGAAAAATTACTCCGTGAAAAAGAGCAGACAGAAAACGCAAAAACTGCATACGAAAATCTGCTTAAAAATCTTTTTAAACTTTCCGAAGCAGAAGCAAAGCTTTCTTCAGCTCAGGCAAAATATTTAAAAGCAAAAGAAACTGCAGAAAAAGATAAAACTGAATATGACGAAAAATACAAAGCATTCCTTGATGAGCAGGCAGGCATTCTGGCATCAGGTCTTGAAGAAAACATCCCCTGCCCTGTGTGCGGTTCAACCAACCATCCGTCACCTGCAGTAAAATCTGAAAAATCACCAACGGAAGCCGATGTGAAACTCGCAAAAGAAAAGTGCGACAAATCACTTAAAATTATGTCAGATGCAAGCGGTAATGCAAGTGAAATCAGAGGCGAAGTTTCTTCACTTGAAGATGCAGTTAAAAAGCAGTTGACTGAAATGAAAATTGATTGCAAAATTGCAGACGCTGAAGAAAAAGTTTCAAACCTTATTTCAGACAAAAAATCCGAAATAAAAACTCTGAGCGAAAAAATCAGGATTGAAGAAGAAAACGAAAAACGTAAAGCAGAAATCAGCAGACTTATTCCCACACACGAAAAGCAGTTAAAAGAAACTGAAGAAAAATCAACTGAATTAAAACAGCAGATTGCATCTCTGAAAGCATCAGAAACTGAACTTGAAAAGCAGTTATCAGAGCTTACGGAAAAACTGAAATTCAAAACTAAAAATGATGCAATGACACATCTTGAAAAACTTAAAGGCACAGTTATACAGATACAGAAAGGCATTGAAAAAGCTGAAAATAATTTCAGAAGTTGCGAACAGAAAATGACTGAGTTGAAAGGCAGAATTAATCAGCTTAAATCACTTCTTGAAAATGCTGAAAAAATTGACACTGAAAAACTGTCAATCAGAAAAGATGAACTCACTGAAGAAAAATCTGCTTTGAGAAAAATTCAGGGCAAACTTAACATCCGCATTTCAAACAACAAATCTGCTTTGTCACACATCAGAGAAAAGTCAGAAGATTTGTCTGTATACGAAGAAAAATTCTCATGGATGAAATCCCTTTATGACACTGCAAGTGGCAAATCAAAAGGAAAAGTTATGCTGGAAACTTACATTCAGATGAATTACTTCGACAGAATCATTGAAAGAGCGAATTTAAGGCTTCTTAAAATGACAGGCAATCAGTATGAACTCAGACGAAGTGAACAGCTTGGCAATCAGGGACAGCAGGGACTTGATTTATCGGTTATTGACCACTATAACGGAACTGAAAGAAGTGTAAAATCACTTTCAGGCGGTGAAAGCTTCAAAGCGTCACTTTCTCTTGCACTTGGCCTTGCCGATGAAATTGAACAGTCTGCAGGCGGTATAAAGCTTGACACAATGTTTGTTGACGAAGGCTTCGGCTCACTTGACTCCGAATCACTTAACCAGGCTTTCCAAACCCTGGCATCTCTCAGCGAAGGTAACAGACTTGTGGGCATCATTTCCCACGTTGCTGAACTGAAAGAAAAAATTGACAGACAGATTGTAATCACAAAAGAAAAAACAGGCGGAAGTAAGATTCAGATTATTTAAAATTTTAGCAATTTTAATGGCACGTTTGTATTATATACGCTATTTTATAGACATTTTTATTTTTGTATGTTAAGATGTAGTCAGCAAAAATACTATAACGGAGTATTGATATGATAGCTTATACATACAAAGAACACGGAAAATTTGAACTGACCGAGAAGCCGTTACCTGAGATTATTGACTCACGTGATGCGGTTGTCAAGGTTACTATGAGCAGTATCTGTTCGAGTGATTTGCACATCAAGCATGGCTCTGTGCCCCGTGCAGTGCCGGGAATTACGGTAGGGCACGAAATGGTCGGTATTGTTGAAAAAATCGGCTCTGATATCAGAAGTTTCAAAGTCGGAGACAGAGTTACCGTAAATGTAGAAACCTTCTGCGGAGAATGCTTTTTCTGCAAGAAAGGTTTTGTAAATAACTGCACTGACAAAAACGGCGGTTGGGCACTTGGTTGCCGTATTGACGGCGGACAGACTGAATTTGTCCGTGTGCCTTACGCAGATACAGGACTTAACAAAATCCCCGATACAGTTACTGATGAACAGGCTTTATTTGTGGGCGATGTTCTTGCAACAGGCTTCTGGGCAACACGAATTTCCGAAATCACAGAAGACGACACTGTGCTGATTATCGGCGCAGGTCCTACGGGAATATGCACTCTGCTTTGCACCATGCTCAAAAATCCAAAAAGAATTATCATCTGCGAAAAAGACGAAAGCCGTATTGATTTTGTGAAATCGCATTATCCTGATGTGCTTGTCTGCACACCTGAAAACTGCAAGGAATTTGTCTTTGAAAATTCTGATCACGGCGGCGCTGATGTTGTGCTTGAAGTTGCAGGTGCTGAAGACACTTTCCGCCTTAGCTGGGAATGTGCAAGACCTAACGCCATCGTAACTGTTGTTGCTCTTTACGACAAACCGCAGACACTTCCACTACCCGACATGTACGGAAAAAATCTTATCTTTAAAACAGGCGGTGTTGACGGTTGCGATTGCGAAGAAATCCTTTCTCTTATTGAGCAGGGAAAAATCGACACCACTCCCCTTATTACACATAGATTCCCTCTTAAAGACATCGAAAAGGCTTATGACATTTTCGAAAACAAGCTTGACGGCGTTATAAAAATTGCTGTTACAAATGAATAAGATTTATACAGAAGGTGAAAAACCATGTGCAAAAAAATTACCGCATTGTTACTTGCTTTAACTATACTTCTTGCTTTACCTTTAGGGACATCTGCAGAAGAAAGTGTTCCTGAAAAGGAAGGTTATGTGCTTGATTTCAGCACCGAATTCAATGATGAACTGAACACAGAATACTGGTTGCCACAGTATCTGCCTCACTGCACTGCCAGCACAGAAGGTTCATCTGCAAGGTACAGAATTGAAAACGGTTGCCTTAACCTTTTTCTCACAAAGGATTCGCCTGATTATTTCGGCGGTCAACCGGGTTCAACAGACCCTGACAATCTCTTATGGATAGCCAACGGAATTCAGACGTGGGAAAAGAATCACCTGCATCCCGGTGGTAACCATCAGATGAATGTTGAGCCGTTTGAAGGATATGCCACACAATACGGCTACTTTGAAATACGGATGAAAATGCCTGACACCAAAGGTGGCGGATATGCTTCCTGGTGGCTTATCGGCACTCAGGACGATATGAGCCCTGACGGAACAACGTCGGAACAGAACGGTGAAATTGATGTTCTGGAAACCTTCTTTGAATCTCCCGGAGTGTTTGAGCCAAAAGTTCACCCGTGGAATGACGGAAACCTTAACGAGTGGTCAGACAAAGTCACCCTTGAAGGTGAGCCGACAGATTACATAAACGAATTCCACACCTATGCTATGGACTGGAGACCCGAAGGAATAACGTTTTATGTGGACGAAAAAAAGTAGCCGAAACATACGAGTCGCCACAATACAGAATGTGTATGATTCTTTCCATGTACATCAACTCTGATTTCAGCGGCTGGGATGAGCCTGAAAACAACTATCCTATAGAATGGCTGATTGATTATGTCCGTGTTTATAAAGACAAAAACGGTTATGATGAAAGCGACAGACTTAACGACTTCCAGCGTTTTATAAAAGATATCTGCAACTCACTGACCGCATTCGGAGAAAATGTTACTTTGTTTTTTGTAAATCTCCGTATACAGATTTTGCAGCTTCTTGAACCGATTTTAAGCAGAATACCTGCTTTGTACACAACAAAAATTTCCAATTAAAAATGCAGATAAAATTTACCGCCCGGATTTCTGATTTTTCCGGGCGGTTTAGTTTGTCTCTTCAGCAAAGTAAGGCAATCAACCATCTTGTGGTTGATTGCCTTTGTATTGCAGACTTTATTTTTCTTCAGTTGCAGGAACAATAGCTTTTTCCTGAGATTTTTTAATGATATTGTTTCTTCTTTCTGTAAGCTCATGATACATGATGGTCTTTGTCTTATCATCCAGGTCATAGAATAACATGGGAATGTAGGAGAAGATACCAAGTACGATGGGAATAACCGTATACATAGCGAATATAGCCTGTTTTGTTTTCATTGACTGAACAGTACCAACACCTGCTTCGTAACCGATGAAAGAGATAACTGCAGTTGAAACAGCATTCTGAATCTGAGTAACAAGCTTTGTTGCAAGGCTTGAAATGAAGCTTGTCATAGCCTCAGTACGTTTACCTGTTTTCCATTCACCGTAGTCAATAATCTCCTGCTGCATAAGCTGAGGAATAATTTTACCCAATGAGTAAACCGATGAAAAGCATATTTCAGCGAACATAAGTGCAGGAATCATAATCCAGAGATTATCAAGGTTGTTGATGCCTATAAGGAAGGTAATAGTCCAACCGAGCTGAGGAACTGCTTTTGATGCAATCCAGAGAGTTTTTGTTGAGAATTTCTTATTGAGTTTTGGAAATACATGTAAGAAATATATGTAAGAGGTGCTGCAGGCACACCGCAGATAACCTGAAGTGATGCGGAACCCATAACGTCAAGCCAGAACATGTTTGAGAAAGGACCGCCAACACTACCGAATGCTGAAAGGAAATTGGAAAGCGAAAGACAAACCTGAAGCTTGTTTCCGAAGAAGTTACGAAGACCGTCGGACAATTTCGGTTTTTCTTCAACCTGAACAATACGTTCTTTAATGATGCATATATGCGCTAACATACCAAGGGCTGAAACAAAAGCTGTACCTGCACCCATGAAGATGTAAACATTTTCAACTGAGATGCCGATAGCACCGGCTGCAGCAAGGTCAAGAAGAAGAACCATTGCATAACTGGGAACTTTTTCAAAGCCACCGATGTTATCAATGGCAATGAGAGCAGCCTTGTCATCGATACTCGGTGTAAAAGTTGAGTCAAGACCATTGACAGCACAGTTATAGAGTGTACCTATGGTTTCTTTAAGAATTGAAATTACGCAATAGATAACAATTTTCTGCCATGAAAGGGGGCCCCAGTTCTGGCCGCCGATAAACAAAGGTGTAATCCAAAGAGCAATGCAAGCGATTGCATATGGTCCGATAGTTATAAAAGCCCATGGCTTGAATTTACCAAATCGTGTTCTTGTTCTGTCAACTATGTAAGCAAAAAGCATGTCGTTGACAAGGTCCCACGCAAGAGTAGCAACTGCAAAAGCAGCGATGATTCTTGAGTCGAGGCCGAAAACATTGAGCATAAAGTAAGAAAGATAACCTTCAATGTTGAATTTGTTTACTTCAGCTGTAACAAACAGTGTGACGAGTTCTTTTGCACCTACATATCTTTTACCGTATATGCTGTCACTTGATGTCATAGGCATATAAGAATTTTCAGTCTGAATCTTCTTTTCTTCTGTTTCCTGAGACATATATATTAAAAATCTCCTTTCTTAATTTCACAAGCAACTATATTATGCACTTTTTTAACAAAACTTGCAATGGCTTGTTGACAACTTTTTCTCAAATCATAAATAAAAATTTAAAATCCCCGATAACAACCGGAGTATCCGAGTTTTTTAGTCTCGGGGATTTCCGTGGGTTTGATTTGGGTTTGATTTTCCCGAAAAACCGCAAAAATTACGGCAAGTAAAAAAAGCTGCAAGTCCCGAAAACTCTTTTCACAAGAAAATTCAGGGGTTTCTTTTGCTTTTTACTCAAAAATTAATTTTTTCGGATAAATAAATCTATAATTAAAAACTTAATGTATAGAATTTTATCCTTTCGGATTATAAGATGATAAAATTTCGCCGATATCCTGTTTGTAAATGTTACTGCCGAGAATGTCACCGTTTGCACTGAAACAAATTGCTCTGACATCTGTAGGGTCTTCCCAATATGGACTTTTATGTTCTTCGCTCAAATCGAAATATTCGCTCAGATATTTAAGTGCATTTCCGCTTGGAAATATTACGTTGCCTTCGCTTGTCCCAATTCCCATTTCATTAAATTCATTAAGAATTTCACTTGTTCTGTTGTTGTACGGATTATCATCTTTAGGATTGACAAGCCATGCAGGGTGAACCTGAAGTTTAATGTCGGTTTCTTTTATCGCTTCTGCAAATGCCTTTACATATTTGAGCGGTATTGTTTCCTGATGAAAAGCATCAACAGAAAGCAGTATTTCATTTACGCCGCTTTCAAATATCTTTTGAGCAACATGCTTTATTTTATCGAAATCCTTACTGAAATAACCGTTGGTTATGAGTTGTCTTTTCGGGATACTCATTTCTTTTGCGGCTTTATGTATTTCGCAAACTGTTTCCCGGCAAAGCAATGGTTCTCCGCTAAAGGCCATAACTGATTCTATGTTGTATTCTTGGGCAATTTTACGGACAGCATTTGCTGCTAAAACCTTGTCGATGCTTTCACCGCTGTTTTTGTGTTCACCTTCGGAACAATGTTTGCACTTACCTGTACAAGCCATAGTAACAACAAATTCTATACGATTAAGATTTTTCAAGTATTTATTCATAAAAACTCCTATATTGGATTTATTTATATGCCTTAATTGTAAAAGTTTCACCCCAATTATTCAGGACTTCAGCCGATGAAAATCCTGCTTCAAGTAGTGCTTCTGTTTCGTGTTCAACAGTTAAAGGTGTGTCATAATGATAAAACTCATTATCATCAATACCCTGAAGTTTTTTCAAGCGAAGCAATTCTTCTCTGTATGTTTTCTCATCTTCTTCGGATAAAGCAAAATAGTCTGTCAATATAAAATAACCGTTATCCTTCAACGCTTTATGAAGTTTTGCATAAAGCGGAATCTTTTCTTCCTTTGTGAAATGGTGCAGAGATTCAACTGAAACAGCAGCATCATAAATCTCAATACCAAAAGGTAAATCGAAATATGAACCTAAAATCAAATTAAGATTTTTATCAGTAAACTTTTTCTTTAATGCATTAAGCATTGATTCTGTCAGATCTATTCCGGTAACAGATGCAGTCGGATTGATTTTAAAGTAATACTCCAATTCAAGTCCTGTACCACACCCCAGATCAAGGACATTAACATTATTTCCGACCGGCAGACATTCTGCAGTATACGGATAAAACTCTTCTGCAGATTCTATGCAAGTCATCATATGTTCATCGTAACCATCTATACGGTTATCAAAAAATTCATTCATTTTTTCAAGCATGTTTACTTATTGCACCTCTTCAGTATACCGAATGGCCTATATTTATTAGGCTTAGTTGTTAATTCTTAAATCTCTGTAATACAGGTCTTCTCTTATCTTAAAGCCTTGCTTCTCCCAAAAGTTGTTACCTAGAGTGTTTGTTCTAAACGCAACTAACACAACTTTATTTATGCCCTCGTTTCTGATTGCATCAACGGCACTATTTACTAACCTTGTTCCTATTCCCATTCCTCTATGCGAGGCTGAAACGGTAGTGTGATGAATAAATCCTCTGTATCCATCGTGACCTGCTAAAATTGCACCGACAATTTCATCATTTTCAACGGCAACAAAACTTGTGTTAGGATTTCTTTGAAGATATTTTGTAATGTTTTCTTTTGAGTCATCGGGATTAACACCAACACCACTCGAATTTGTCCAAAGTCTTGCAACAGACTCATAATCGTCAGTAGTCATTACTCTGATTTTCATAGTATTACCTCAATTTCTTTTTTGAATCTCTAATTCCATAAAACCAACCGTAAATGGTAAATGTTCAAATTTGCGTGTTGAAATATATTTGAAGCCAAGCTTCAAATACCAATTTTTTAACTTTGTGTTTTCTTCAATTATACCAATTGATATTTTATTTCCACCGTAGTTTTTAACTATTCCAATAGCATAGTCAACAATTGCTTTACCAATACCAAAATGGCGATAAGCTGGCAAAACAGCAAGGTTGTTTAATTCCCATTCAATTTCACTGCATTTTGCAAGGGAAAAATAGCCGACAGGAACATTCTCTTTATAAAAGAGAAACATCGGTCTGACTTCGTCAAACTGCTTTTCGAGTTTATCAATCGTCATAAATGCCGTATGCGAAGGACAGTTATTTTCGGTCAATCCGAATTCTTCCGCAACCGTTATAAAACTGCTACGGATTATTTCAAGACAAATATTCAGTTGTTCTTTGTCTTCAACTTGGATAATCATAAATTTTCCTCTTTTGTATCTATAACAATCGAATCATCGTCTGATAATTTATAAACCATATCAGTATCTGCAGATAATGTTTCGTAATTCTCTTTTCTTGCCTCTGTATAATGACAAACAAGCACTCCATCAAACAAACACAATCCTCTGAAATCAGTCATTTCAACATTGTTATCATCGTATTTTGTAACATGCTCAATATCCTTAGATGCAATATGAGCACCTGCACTACCGCCTATGTAAACAACACCTGATTTTACATAATTAATTATATCTGTATCAAAACCACATTTTCTGATTTTATCAAGCGTTCCAAAAGTATTACCACCGCTTATGTAAAGAACATCAATATCAAGATTCCTGAACTTATCGGGGTTATTATGATCAAAAACATAAACATTTTCTTTCACAAATCCGAACTCTTGCATACGGTCATAATATACATTGCTTGAAATTGCTTTTTCTGTTGCTTTTTCATTAGGCACAAACAAGAGTTTACACTTATCTATCGGATAAGGTAAATTATCCATAATTACTTGCTGTGATTTCTCATTTCTGAAATCACAGGATGATAGAATTAACTTCATTTTTGAAATCCTTTCAACCACTCCACAGACTGTTCCAATCCGTCAATAGTTTTTGTCTCTAAAACCACACGGCAATTCTGCTTGTTGGCAAGATTTATATATTTTTCGATATCAATTTCACCTGTACCGAGTGCAAGGTGATTTTTTCTGCCCTCGGCATCGTGTAAGTGCATGTGCTGTAGACGGTCTTTATGTTTCATAATAAATTCTTCATCTGCACCACCGATACCGTGATTATGTCCGACATCAAAGGTTAATGCAAATGCATCACTTTTTAAAAGCAGTTCAATTGCTTCTTTTTGAAAATCCTCATATCCGTCACAGTTTTCGATGCAGATTTTTATATCAGTATCACCAATAGCGTTTTCGCACATATTTTTGAAATCAACAATACTTTCAAGGTATCGGTCTTTATATTCTGAAAACAGCAACACCTTTCTGTCCGGCAGAGTAAAATACACACCTTTTGCCATGTGCATATTCAGAACTCTGACATTAAGATGTTTTGCAATTCTTATGGCATCTGCTACAGTCTTTTTGTAAGCATCTGCAACGTAAGGATTAAAATCACAGACATTCAGATTTTCATCAAGGTGAATTGTGTAATAAATGCCATATTTATCGGCAACATTTTTGAACTGCTCAACATCAATTTTATCAAGCTGGTACTGTGGAAGATTCATATTAAGTTCAATGAAATCAAGTCCTGAATCAGCACACAATTTTGCACATTCTTCAAGAGTGCTTGTTTCAATCAATGTGGGCATACCGTAATTCTTCAAATTCATATTCTCACCCATACCGTTTCATAAACTCTTCAACCTGCTGTTTTGTTTTCAGAACAACAGTTTTATTCTTATACTTCTTTGCTATCTCAGCATAATAGTTTCGTCTTTCTTTGTTTCTGCAACCGAAAAGCGTAAACTTTACAAACCACCAATTGAAATCGTTTTTGTAGCCGTCTTTTTTGCGCGACTTTGTTCTTTTCAATGCACGGAAAAAGCAGACAAATCGTGGAAGAAGGAGCAAGACTATTTTATCTGCGTCTTCTAACCTTTCGTCAATTAACAGATATGTGTAATATCCATCGATTATCCAGTTTTCTTTCGCCATAAAATCTGCAACCTGAGGCAACACAACAGAATCGTCAACAGGCTTCCATTCCTTGTCCCACTTGATATCATCAAGGTGAAGGACGGGGATATTTTTCTTTTTAGCTATGTAATCTGATAAAAATGTTTTTCCGCTGCCTGCATATCCGAGAACTGCTATTTTCATTTCTTTTCACCTCTGAAAAGTCATTCTGATTTATACCAATTTACCAAATCGCTGTAGTCACCTCTGAAATGAAAACTGTTTCCGTTTTTATTCATTCCGATTCTTATAAGACCAAGATGCTCAAGTATTCCAATTGATTTCAGGTTTCCTTTATTGGCATATGCTTCGACGAATTTTATACTGTCATTTATGTTCTCAAGCAGAAAGCCGTATAAGCTTCTGAAAACACTTTTTCCCTGATATTCGTGTTTAAGCTGAATTTCTTCCATCATAAATGTATCGGTATTTGTGTAATACTGAAAGAATCCGATGATACACTCCGAATCCTTTATGAGTATAATCTGCCTTTCATCCCGTTTCAAGCCGTCACTTACTCCGTCGTACCAACAGTTAAAATCATCTTCTCTTGAATTACCTGTAGGTGCGATTTTTTCCATGTTGTCAGCAAGGATGTCGAAAACCACAGATGATACATCAGGAAAATCATTCTTGTTCAGATATTCAAATATTATGTCAGGCATCTTTGCATATTCAGTAAAAGCTTTGTTCAAAAACATATACTTCATTTTGGCAATCTCTTTTAATGAGTGTGATTTCATAAGATGCTCTATAAATCTGCAACCGAGAAAATATCCCACATCGGAATGCCCGTTATATGAACACCAATCACCAAAAAAGTCCTGAACACTTGTCTTTTCATCAAGACGGCGGAGATATTCTTTTTTTATATCATTTTCGTTTTCATAGCACCAGCTGAGCCATCCGTCCTTGTCCTGATGATAAAATTCATTGTCACCACACAGAATATGTTCACAAACCATGGCGACACCCTCACAGTAAAGCTGTGCAATCCCTTTTCTGCGTTTTGTGTATTCAGGAATATGCAGATTGCCGTACATTTTGTGCCACAAATGACCGATTTCGTGAAGAATTAGGGCACGCATATTTGTTTCGTCGCCCCAATCAAGCTCTGTTATCTTCTCAATGCCCAAAAGAACGGTATCTTTTCCGTCAAGAGTTGTCGCCCAACCTGCACCATTACAAAGACCGAGATACAGAATAATATTAATGTCAGGCTCTTTGTCAAAAAGCTTTGTGAGATTGGCGTTAAGAGTATCAACAACAGCCTGAAAATTTCTGCTGACGAAATCAATTTTTTCTTCATTCAAAGCATTTTTAAGAACAGGTAAAACATCTTTTTCAAAGTCATATTCTTTTGCATCATTCTCACATTTTAAGGGTAGTTCTTTTGATATTTCACTTGCATATTTCCGCCAGAGGTCAATATCAAATCCGTTAACAAATGTTGTTTTAATTTTATCGCAAGTGTTTATGATTTTCATTTTTACACCCTATTTCACAGCAAATGTAGCAATATACTGCGGGTAGTATTTGCCGATTTCGTTGCCACCGGGTCTGTCACGGTCTTCGTATAAAGCTTTGAGCATAAATCCCGCTTTCAGCTGACCGCCGATTTGTTCATCCAATGTGTGGCTGAACTGTATACCGTCACCGTTTGCAATCATTGCATCACGTTTTTCTTTCGGCATTTTAAGAGGATTGAACGGCAAGGGATTCACCACTTTTAACGGGTCGCTTTCATCAAATAAATAATCAATACCGTTATCAAGACCTGAAAGCAATCTGCCGCCTTTTTTAAGCACACGGTAACATTCATTCCAGATATGGTAAACATCTTCAACATAGACATTTGAAACAGGGTGAAAAATCAAGTCAAAGCTTTCGTCTTCAAAGGGAAGAGTTTTTGACATATCTCCCTTGATAATTTCAATGCTGTAACCTTCTCTTTCTGACACCAATTTTTCTGCTTCAAGTTGCTTGTCAGAATAATCAAATACAGTACATTCTGCTCCCAGTTTTGAAAGCACAGGCATCTGCTGACCGCCACCGCTTGCAAGCCCCAATACTTTTTTACCTTTTAATTCACCAAACCATTCGTGGGGAACAGCAATACATGGTGTGAGATAAACTACAAAATTATCTGCAGTTGTTTTCTCGTATTCTTCATGACTTATGGGCAAAGACCATTTACAACCATCTTCCGCCCACGAATCCCATGTTTCAGAATTTATTTTTGTGTAGTCAAACATATTATTTCTCCATCGGTTTCAAAGTTTAAATCTGTCTTTTATCATCCGAGCAACAACATCGGGTGCTAAATCCGAGTTATCAATTTTAATATAGTTCGGTAATGTTATTTCACCGTCGTAGCTTTCTGTACGGTATTTTTCATCAGTATTCAGCAAGTCTTTTCTTGCAAAATCAAGGTTTCGTTTTGACGGTTTATTTTTAAGGCGATTTTCTGTTGAGTTTCTCTGAAGTCTTATCTCCTGAGAAGCAACAAGTTCAACATAATAAACTTCTGCACCTTTTTCTTCAAACAAATCGGAAACATATTTTATGTAGTCCCAATCGCCTTGGTGGTCAAAAGCCCATACATAAGTGAATATCATTCCGTAATTGTCACTTTTGGAAAACTCTTCAAAGTAAACCTGCCTGAGTCTGTTAACCGTTTTACCTTCATAATATCCAAAAATTTCAATTACGGGTTCAATTGTCATATGATTATGAAACAACTTAAGGTCGGTAATTTTTGCAAGCTCCTGCCCCACAGTCATTTTACCAACTGCTAAATTGCCGAATATTATAACTAATTTCATAGTATCAAGTCCTTTTTAAGTTTGAATTCATCTACATAATTATATAATTATTATTGGTATAAGTAACATTATTTGATAAACTGTCTGAAAGTAAAAATATTACATACTCATTTTTCTTTAGTTCAGCAAGATATTTCTGTTTTCTGCCGTAAACAAAAATTTTTATATCGTTATTTAACTTAATATAAAGGTCAACATTATCGTAAGGTGATTGACTGCCATCGTTTACGCCGTTAAAACAGGCAGTAACAACTGAAATTTTTGACAAATCAATACCAAGTAATTTTTCAAGAACCGACGGCAATAAATGTTCATCACCGGTAACGCTACGAAGATATGGATAAAAGACCTTTATAATCCTCAAATGTTCATTATCTCTGACAATTACATTTTTAAGTTTTATAAACTCATTTAACTCCATTTATATCACCTTGATAAACAACATCTGTTTCATCCTCACTCGGCTCTTCAAAAATTGAAGCAAATTTTTCAGCAAGGTTATCATCAATATAATAAGCACTTGTTTTCTCGGCTAATACTTCACTATTTCTTTTGTGCAAGCGTGCCTTCCATGTTTCATCACTGATATCAACGTAATGAAATTCGCACTCTATGTTTCGGCTATTATAAAATTCTCGGGCATAATCACGTTCTTCTTTCATCCAGAATCCCCAGTCAAGAATCACATTGATTCCGACTTCAACAAGCTCCAGAGATTTATTAAATAAGTAGTTCTGTGTTCTTTCAACATAATCATCGTGTTTATCACCACAATGCTGGCCGAACAAAGCAAGGGTTATTTCGTCTGTAGATAGTAACACAGCGTTATTCTGAACACGCAACTGTTCTGCATATGTACTTTTCCCGCTACAGATTTTACCACAGATTAAATATACTTTTGCCATAATGTTCACCTTATTTCGTTTATATAATTATCCGCTTCATCTCTTGATTTAAAAATGACTATTATTTTTTCATCTTTATACTTTTCTATCAGTTCATATATTTTAGGCAGGGAATTTTCTGAGAACCCCTTTATAAAGCCTTCAAACTCAGGGTCTAATTCTTTTTCTATCCAGGGCAAATCGTATCTTCCTTTTCCAAGGCGTTCAATTGCACCTTGTAAACACACCTCTGTCGGCAAGTCAAAAAGAAAAACTGTATCACACTTTTTTAATCTTGTTTCTATTGTTCTGTTATAATTACCATCAATTATCCATTCGGATGTGTTAAATATCTCGCTGATTCTTTCATCAAACATATCTCTTGAAATATGAGTCTTGTCGGGCTTGTGCCATATTGCATCTAAATAATACAACGGTAAACCCGTGCATTTATTCAGTTTTTCAGCAAAAGTCGTTTTACCACTACCGGGACAACCAATTATAATTACTTTGTTCATAATTCTTCCACCCCCAATTCCCCATGCCTTTCACACCAGGTCTTTGGGTTATTCTCAATGTAATTCCATTTGGTATCATAATCTTCCTGATCTCTGATAATATGGTCATAGTATAATTTCTGCCAGACAGAAAATCCGACCTTTTTGGAAACATATCCTTTAAGCTGATTGATAATATTAGGTATCGTAGGGGCGCCCATCGGGCGTCCGCTTTTATCAGGTAAAACAGTTAACAATAAATGGATATGATCAGGCATAATTATATATTTATCAATCCTTGTTCTGTCATATTTCTTTTCAATATTATTTATCGCTTCATCGACAATTTTTCCGTAATCCGACAGTCTGCAGAACGGACGCCCGATGGGCGCCCCTACGATGCTACCGAATAAATTTTTCTTTTCTTTTGTGCATACGGTAATATAATATGTTCCGCTTGATGAATAATCAAAATTCTTTAATCTGTTGTCTTTTCGCGTTTGCATACAACAGCATCCTTTCTCGCTTTCACAATCAAAAAGTTCGGTTTGATATATTCCTTTATCCACGCAGGTACTTTTTCAATTACCCATTCTTCAGGTATAGGTTCGCACACTTCTTCGATAATAAATCCCGCTTTTGAAAGAGCATTGATAATGTTGCTGAAGGTGCGGTGATATTTTATAACACCGTCAACATACCAATGGATTCTGCGTTCACCCGGTTGATTATAGTTAGAAAAAGTATAAGAAATCTTTTCTCCGTTTTCGTTCTTATTAAAATGACCTGCTCCGTCAACGGTTGAAGTTATAATCGGATGTTCCTGAGAAAATAAAAGGAGACCTTCTGCATTCAGAACAGAATACATATCTTTTGCGAAGATATCAAAATCCTTTACATAATGAAAGGCAAGTTAACTGTAAATAAAATCAAATTTTTCACCGAGTTCAGATATGTCTGTCATGCTCATATTGCGGTATTCAATTTTATCATCGTGGGATTCTTTTTCGGCAACAGAAAGCATCTTTTCTGATATATCAATGCCGACAACTTTGTCTGCACCTCTTTTTACAAAGTCAATGCAGTTGTGGCCGTAACCGCAACCAAGATCAAGAACTGTTTTACCTTTCAGGTCAGGCAATAATTTCCGCATTGCAGGTTGTTCAATCAGATCATTGGCATTACAATCACTTTCACGAAGACCTTTATAGCCGTTGAAAAAAGTTTCATTATCAAATATGTTCTGTCTGCTCATTTGAATTCCTCCGTATTATAAGCTCATTATATACTACTTACTTCTATGATGCAACCTCACCCCAACCTGTTTATAAAACATCAGGCTGAGGTGAAATTTTTGTTATAAATATTTCTGCATATAAACCAGATTCTGATATGTGCCGTTTTTCTGTTTAAAGTATTTCGGTTTGACTGAAATAATTTTAAAGCCGAATTTTTCATAAAGTGCTTTAGCCCTGTTATTGCCTTCAATCATTTCAAGGTCAACAATTTCTGTGCCCTTATGTTGTTCTGCTGCTTTTATCAATTCTTTAAACATTGCTGAACCAATACCAATATTCCAATACTTTTTCTGAAGAGCGATACCAACTGTTGCTACATGGGAAGTCTTGCTACCGGTCTTAAAAGTGATGTCACAGTTGCCTGCAATTACACCGTCAACATAACAAGCAATAAACAATGTGTTCTGACTTTCACGAACATTATTAATAAATTTCTCTTCACTTTCTACAGTAACACTCTCCCAATCTTCCATTGTGCGAGAAAGAAACTCTGTTTCACCGGTGGAAATTTTAATACTGTCAAGTAACATTTCAGCATCTTCAATACAAGGCGTTTTCAGAATTGCCTGTTTGCCGTTTTTTAAAACTATGTTCTTTTCATTAAAAATCATTTTATTCACCACTCTTATTTTCTGCGTAATATTGTGCTTGTGCGTTCCATAATTCGCTGTACTTACCATCAGCGTTTTCAAGTAATTCTTCGTGTGTGCCTTCCTGAATAATTGAACCGTTATCAAAAACAATTATTCTGCTGCAGAATCGGCAGGAAGAAAGTCTGTGTGAAATATACACGGCAGTTTTACCGCCTGCGATATCGTTAAACCTTGAATAAATCTCACTTTCTGCAATAGGGTCAAGTGCTGCAGTAGGTTCATCGAGAATAACAAAAGGTGCATCTTTATAAAGTGCTCTCGCGATAGCGATTTTCTGCTCTTCACCGCCTGAAAGGTCGATTCCGTCTTTTTCGTAAAGTTTATAAATTGCCTGATCAAGTTTTTTCGGAAACTCCTCGACTCTTTCTTTCACACCTGCCATTTCGAGACACTTCCACACTTTTTCTTCATCGTATTCATCAGAACAGGCAACATTTTCACCAACGGGAAATGCAAGAAGCTTGAAGTCCTGAAAAACAATGGCAAAAAGTTTCAGATATTCTGCGTAATCAAAATCTTTTATATCAATTCCGTTGAGTGTGATTTTCCCTTCTGTGGGGTCATAAAGTCGGCAGAGGAGTTTTATCATTGTTGATTTACCGCTACCGTTCATTCCCACAACTGCAAGGCGTTCACCTGATTTTATCTGTAGATTTAAATTTTTGAGAACTGCAGTTTCTGTTTCAGGATAAACAAAAGTAACATCAGAAAATTCAAATACAGCATTTGCAGGGTCAATGTCTTCTACTGTTTTTGTTCCGTTTTCCATATCAGAAACAAGGCGGAGATATTCAAGCTCTTGTTTCAATTGTGCGTTATTTGCTCTCAGATAGCCTGCGTTACCTGCAATGTCTGTACAGGCATTTATCAGTTTTGTTATTGCACCGTAGTATTCAACAACCTTACCTGCACCGAATGCACCGGCTAAAGCTTTAAGACCGACAAAAATATAAACAAGACCGCCGAGAAGATTTGCAGAAACATTGCTCACCTGTCCGATAGTTGACCACACCTTGAATGTATCTTTTCTCATCTTAATAGTAGGCTGATAAATTTTCTCATCAATTTCTTCATTGATAAGATTTTTCTCGTTGAAAATTCTGACATCTTTACCGCTTTCATTTTCGTTGAGATATTTCTGATTGTAATACTCAAGAATAGGATTGAATTTCACAACTCTGTTGAAAATGTTGAACTGCTTCTTTTCGCTGAGTCCGTGATATTTTACTGAAATTGCAATCATAACAACCGAGAAAACTACAAGTGACGCAGCAAGTAAAGGTGAATCAACAAAAGCCATAAATCCGTTAAGAGTGGAAGTTGATTTGCTGAAAACCATTCCTGAAATCATAAAAATTGCGACTATAACAGAGAAAACACAACCTATGATTTCCGCCACACATTCTGCAACCCATGTAAGACCGTTTCCGTTGTTGGCATTTTCTTCAATTTTACCTCTCAGTTCCTGAACAGAAGAACTTTCCGCTTTTGCGTAATCAAGTTCAAGCGCCTTTCTCGAAAGGAGAGCTGAATGCTTTTCCCAACAGCTGTTGAGCATTATCAACGCTTTCCTGTTAATTGTTCTGATGAAAACGTCAATAACGAGTGTTGAAATGGTGGCAATCAGAACATATTTCAGTATCTGCTCAAAGCTTTGTTTTTCAGTAAGTGAAGTAATTACAAGACCTGTGCAGTAAATTGTTATGTAAGGAGAAACTGCACGGAGAACTTTTATAATTACATTCATTAAAAAATAGTTTTTGCCAAGGTAGATTTTAACAAGCTTAAGCCCTTGTATAATTACCAGAAAATCTTCTTTCAGTTCAGTAAAAAACTTTTTCATATAACTGCCTCCTCTCTGTAATATCTGCTCTGTGTTTCAAACATTTCTGCATATTTACCGCTAAGAGATAACAATTCTTCATGAGTGCCGGATTCAATAATTCTGCCGTCATCAAGGAGAATTATTCTGTCGCAGAATCGTGTTGAAGAAAGGCGGTGAGAAATGTAAATTGCTGTTTTATCTTTTGTAAGTTCGCTATATTTCAGGTACATATCATTTTCTGCAATGGGGTCAAGTGCCGCCGTAGGTTCATCAAGAATAATGATAGGTGAATTTTTGTAAAGTGCTCTTGCAAGAAGAAGTCTCTGCAATTCACCGCCTGAAAATGAAACTGCACCTTCGTGCACCTCACGGACAAGCAATGTATTTTCTTTTTCGGGCAAGGATTCAACTTTTTCAAGAATTCCTGCAAGACTCATACACTCACGGAGTTTTTCGTAATCAATTTTCTTTTCTTCGCAAAGAGCAATGTTTTTTGCAACGGTTGCAGGAAGAAGTGAACAATCCTGAAAAAGTGTTGAGAAAAGTTCATAGTATTCATCACGGTTAAAAAGTCTTGAATCAATTCCGTTAATGAGAACCTGACCTTCACTTGCAGAGTAGAGACCGCAGATAAGTTTTACAAGAGTTGATTTACCTGCACCGTTAACACCTACAACTGCAATTTTCTCGCCTTTGTTGATTTTTAAACTGATGTTATCAACAGAAGGTTTTTCTGCTTCATCGTATAAAAACGTAAGATTTTTAAGTTCTATCTCGCAGGGAAGTTCTTTTCCTGTGGGAAGTTTTTCTCCCTTGCCGAGATTCATTTTGTCTTCAATATCAAGAAAATTTCTGAAATCATCCACATTGTGTGCACCTGAAATTATTTCTGAAATTGAGTCAACAAGTCTTGATAACCACTGTCCGAAGCCTGTTATCGCACCGAAGTAAAGAGAAAAATCACCCAGCGTCATATCGGAATTAAGTTTAAGATAGATAAGGTAGATATATGCGCCAAGGCTTACACCAAATTTGAAAAAGTCCTCAAGCATACAGTTTATGTAGTGGCCGTTGTTCCTCAGAATATTCCAACCGTTTGCTTCGTCAAGATGCTTGTCGATTTTCTTCATAAGGAAATCGGACATATTGTAAATGCGAACATCCTTTGCGTTTGAAAAATCCTTTGAACGGTAAGTAACATAATGAAGTCTGAGGAAAATTTCCGCAACCTTGTCTTTCATTTTGTCCTTCCATTTCTGGAAAATCATCCATCCTGCCATACTTATTCCGTAGCAGAGAACGAGAATGGGAATAAACCATGGATTGCAGTCAACGATAATTGCCGTGAAGGCTGAAAAGCCGAAGAATGACGACGCGACTGTAGCATTAAGTTCAATAAACCTTGCCACACTTCCGTCCCAACCATGGATTGCATTCCATGCCTTTTCACGAAGAACACGTGTTTCATTGTAGGTATAGTTGTTGTAGTCCATCGACATTACTTTATTACAGATAAGTCTGTGGAGCATTATGTCACGGGCAAGCATACGACCTTGCCAGCTTTTGTTATACAGCACACCCTGAAAATAGCCGAGAGCAATCAGGGCAACAGACATTAACCCCACCTTCAGAAGAAGTTGACTGAAATCAGTTTTGTTCTCAACGCAGTCAAGAACAATCTTCGGAAGAAACGCTGCCACAACCGACATTGCCGCTTCAAGGGGAGTAAGACCGATTTGCAGAATTACATAGGATTTGTCAAATCCCCAATGCTTAGAGAGCATATATTTCAGGTTGCTGAAATAACTATATTTTTTTCGTTTTGTTTTCATTTCTTTCCTCCTTAATTTGCTGAAAAAAGCAGCGAAAGCTAAACATCAATTTAACTTCCGCCGCTTCGGGATTATAATAAAACAAAATTTATTTTATTGAAATATGTTCTGCAATAGTGTGGTTTTATTGTTCAAAAGTGTATTACCAGCTCCATTTACTTATGAAAACATCATAAGCTTTAAGTGCCTCAGGCCTTTTTCTTACGCTGATTGCAACACGTGAGCCGTCTGTAAGTTCAATTTCGTTTGCGTTGAAACTTTTAATATAATTCATGTTAACAATAAATCCCTGATGAACTCTTATAAATCCATGAGGTCTGAGGATTTCATATATTTCGGTAATTTTACCAACAGACTCATAAACACCTTTTGCAGTATGCACAATAAGGTGCCGATGATAACCCTCAACAAAACTTATTTCATTTATTAAAATATTGTTTCTGACACTTTCCCATTTTAATATAACACGGGCGTTAGTTGATGTGTGCTTTTTCATAGCTCTTGTGAAAACTTCGGAAAATTCTTTTTCTTTAACGGGTTTCACAAGAAAATGGAGAGCCTCAATTCTGAAGGCTTCAAAAACATAATCTGACAGATTTGAAACAAAAATGATAATTGTTTCAGGGGATAATTCTTTGATTCTTTCAGCTACTTCAATTCCGTTTGTGTCGCCTGAATCTGTATCGATAAATAAAATATCAAAGCATCCGCCTTTTTTATAAAACTCAAGAAGTTCTTTACCGTCGGAGAAATCAGAAATTTCAAAGCTGTCTGCTTCAGTACGGAATTCTTCAAGCAGGCGCCTTATTTCTCCGACAGAAAAACTGTCGTTATCGCAAATGCAAATTTTCATAATTACCTCTTTCCATAAAACAAAACAAAATAAAAAAGACACCTCCAAGAAAACTCGGAGATGTCTGAAAACACAGATAAAACTATTCTGTCAGCATATCAGGGCAGACAAAACGACACTCCGATTTAAATTACAATCCATCACATACACCTTTAAATTTGTCATTTTATCCACCTGCCTTTCAATAAATTTTTCTATATTTTAACAGTATATTATGCCTTTGTCAACTTTTTTCACAAATTGTGCAAAAGTGTCGGTTTTAAATGCAAAAGTGTTTGTTTGGTGGCGATATATATACTGTCAGTAACCATAAAACAAAAACAGAAAGATATTTTAACGCCGAGCTCCCACAAGGCAGTTTTTGTTTCTCGAACAAAATTCCTTGTGGGAGCTCGGCGAAATAATCTTATCTGTTTTGTATCGGATATCAGACTCTTAAAATTTTAATTTTTGTTCATAAAAATTTTTTTGCTCCCTGAACTTTAGTCTGCCTCATAAACATCAATGTGGTCAATGAGTTTGTAAATCAGTAGTGCTATAATTGTATCAATAAGAGATAAGAAAACCGCCTCACTTGCAGCGAAACGGTTTTTTGAATACACATAATACAGATGATAAAAGGCGGAAAGGAGAATTCTTATTTCTGCATCAGCATCAGATTGTCCGTCAGACAGTTCAACAATATAATGTGTGTTGCAAAAACTCCAAGCCGTTTTTTATATTATCCCAAAGCAACCATACTGAAAACAAGTGCGAAGAGGGCTACTGTTTCGCAAAGGCCGACAACTGTGATGTACTGTGAGAAGCCTTTGCCTGTTTCTGCAAGAGCGTCTGCGCCTGCAGCACCTGCTTTACCCTGGAATACTGCAGAAATTGCCATTGCAAGGCCTGATGCAATGCCGAGACCGAGAAGGAATGCAGGGTCAGCGGCAGCTGATTTCATCTGCTGCATAAGAAGGAAGCCGTAAATTGTCTGTGTAAGAGGTGCGCCTGCAAAAACTGTGAGAATGAAGGGTGCTGCTTTGTTGCTCATATAACATTTTTTCCAAGCACCGATTGATGCCTGACCTGCAATACCGATACCGATTGCAGAACCGATTGCTGCGATACCCATTGATAAAGCTGTTGCTAATAATCCTAAATTCATAATAATTCTCCTTATTCTTCAATTTGTTCTTTGAAAGGTTTGAATTTATGTCCGCTCCAGGACATATCAAGATGTGATGAAAACTCTAATGTGTTAAGTCGTATTCCGTGAACGATAACCGAAAGTACATTCAGTATCATATTAAGTCCGTGACCGAACACAAGAAGTATAATTGCAAATATCATAAACATGAAGTTGCCAAGCAGTGGACCTGCAAGTTCATTTACTGTGGCGGATATCGCCGCACCTGCAAGACCAACCGCCCAGAGACGTATATAAGAAACTATATCCGAGAAAACATTAACAACACCTAAAAGGACCGAAACAATATTTTTCAGACTTGCAAGGATTGATTTTACAATGTTTCCTTCGTAGTTTGAGAATACGAAACTCATAACGAAACCTGCTATAACCATTATGAGTGCAACTGTGCCTACGGGAATACCGCCGATTATAAGACCAAACGGGAAAACCTGAGCGTTTACAACGAAACTGAGCACCACATAAAAGATGCCTATAAGTTGCATAATTGATCCGATATCGCCGAGAATCTTTATTGACTTTCTGTTTCTTGCGGCAACTTTGATGTGTGCCACGGTAAGTTGAATGAGTGCTAATGAGAAACAGAATATCTGCAGATTCTGTGCAGTTGTAAGACCGTATTCGCCGCCTGTCCAGAACGGATACCATATTTTGTCGGCATAGACATTGGAAATAACGGGTATTGATAGTTTTTGGAGCCAT
>JAGBHV010000053.1 GCA_017935325.1 Clostridia bacterium | reverse complement strand
GGGGGTCCTGCAAACGCCTTGCGATTGAAACCGCGCTTCGGAGCGAAACATCATATTGAGGAAATTCTGCTGCTGCAAGTTTTGAAGCAGAATAAACCGAAGCGCCCGCTTCGCTGACAACCATATATGAAACATCTGCGTTGATTTCCCTGAGCACTTCAGCGGCAAAAATTTCTGTTTCTTTTGATGCGGTACCGTTACCTATAGAAATGCAGTTTACATTATGTTTTGCAATAAGCTTTTTAATAAGCTCCTTTGCCTGATTTCTCTGTGCATCTGAATGAGTTACATAAATAACCCCGGTATCAAGAACCTTACCGGTAGGAGCAACAACAGCAACTTTGCAGCCGGTACGGTAACCCGGGTCAAGACCGATAACAACCTTACCTTTAACCGGAGGCGCAAGGAGAAGCTCTTTTGTATTAAGTGCAAAAACTTTTATTGCACTTGAAGCTGCGTTTTCGGTAAGCATGTTTCTGATTTCTCTTTCAATTGAAGGATAAATCAGTCTGTTATAAGCATCCTCACCCGCGGCGCGCACAGCTTCGGTGCAAGGTGAACCGTCAGGATTAATGGTTGCACTTGTGATTACATTAGCTGCTTTTACCGCATCAAGAGTAACGCTAACTTTTAAGAACTTTTCTTTTTCGCCTCTGTCAATTGCAAGCACTCTGTGTCCTGCAATTCTATTGACCGGCTCTGAAAAGTCATAATACATTGTATATACGCTGTCTGCGTCTTTATCTGTCGCTGTTGCGGTAACAACTCCGATAACAGAGAAAAGATTGCGCAGCCTGCGGCGGATATCTGCGTCGTCAGAAATGTTTTCGGCAATTATATCCATTGCCCCTTTAAGAGCATCTTCTGCAGTTTCAACACCTTTTTCGACATTAACATATTCAGCGGCAAGCTCAATCGGCGAAGCAGAATCTGCATTTTGTTCAAAAATTGTATTCGCAAGAGGTTCAAGGCCTTTTTCTCTTGCAACCGATGCCCTTGTTTTTCTTTTAGGTCTGAAGGGTCTGTAAATATCTTCAATTTCGGCAAGAGTTGTTGCGGCATCAAGTTTTTGAGAAATTTCTTCTGTAAGCTTTTCCTGACTTTCAATTGATGAGCGAACTTCTTCTCTGCGCTTTTCAAGGTTTCTTAAATATTCAAGCTTTTCAGAAAGCTCTCTGATCACCTGATCGTCAAGGGTACCGTGAGCTTCTTTCCTGTATCGTGCAATGAAAGGAATTGTGTTTCCTTCGTCGATAAGATTGACGGTGTTTTCTACCTGCCATTTCTGTAATCCGAAGTGTGTTGTAAGCTGCTGAATAATATCCATTGGTTTCTCCTTAAAAATTCTTTTTTAACTGTCTGATATCTTTTCCCAGAAAGAATATGGAAACATAATTTCCGATTATTCTTGATGTTACTCGTTGCGTATACTTTTCTTCAAGTTCTTCGTCTGTAAGGTTTGTGCTGATTATTACAGGCTTGGAACGGTTAATTCTTGTGTTTATGATATTATAAAGTGCAGCTGTCGTGAATTGAGTTGTAAACTCTGAACCGAGATCGTCAATTATCAATAAGTCGCACTCTAAAATGTCTTTTTCTTTGTCGTATGAGTTACCGTGACCGAATTTTTCTCTTTCGAGAGTTGAAAAAATGTTTTGAGCGGTATCATAAATAACATGATATCCGTTTTTGGTAACTTCATTGGCAATTGCGAGTGAAAGATGAGTTTTGCCCAGACCTGTTGCACCGTGCATATAAAGGCTTTCAGAATCTAAATCAAAATCCTCTGCATAGCATTTGCAGTAATTGAATACTTCGTTCATGCGTTTCTGTGGTGAGATTCCGAGCTGAGGGTCAACGGGAAGGGGATAGTAATCAAGTTTAAAGTTATCGAAACTGCATTTTTCGCTTGTTGAAACAGCCGAAAGTTCATTTAATGCTATTTCTTTCAAAAGTTCTTTGCGGCATTCGCAATAATATATTCCCGAAAATCCCGTGTCGTTGCAAATTGGGCAAGTATAGGGTGTTTGCAGGTAATCTACGCTGTAACCGTTTTTGTTTAAAAGTTCTTTTATGTTTTCTTGAACGGCGAGATTATGAACGGAAAGATTTTCAATGTATTCTTTGGCATCTTTACCCATGCCGATTGCTTTCACCACTTCAAGACCTGTTTGTGAAAGCATTGTCTCCAATTCAGAAATCTGAGGAATTTTATTAGTGATCTCCATATGACGTGCAAGATGAATCCGCTCGGCTTTTGCGCGTCTTTTTTCAAGAATTCGATCAGCTTTTGCAAGTGTTGTTTTGCTGTAACTCATTCTTTTTTCTTCCTTTCATATTTTAACTCACTGTGAAGTGACTGATGCTTAAATTTGTCAAGGTCATAGGAAGCTTCTGTTCCTTTGCCGCTTTTTTTACTGAAAGATTTGTTATCTTTCTGCTCAGCTTTCTCAGCTTCAATGTCAGCAGGATTTTTAAATCCTTTATTGAGCCAGTTGGCAAGAATTTTTTCAATATAGCCGTAGCTGAGCTTGCCGGTGCGTTCCGTCATCTCCTCATAGGCGAGAATAATCATTTCAGTGCTGAATTTCCACTCGTTGCTCCATCGTCTTATATATTCGGACTGCTTAACAGTTGGCCTTGGGTTTGAAAATCCTGCATGCTGAGCAAGTTCTTTCCAAACACTGTTTGAGTTTCTTAAAATTGAAATTTGTTCAGCGGCTTTGTCAAGAGTATCTATTTCTCTCAAACCCCAATCTTTGCCGACTGTTTCAATATAAGAATAATTTGTTTTACCGACAGAAACACAGTAGTCAATCATCATGAATAAAACTTCAGTCGGCAAACCGTAATGGTCATGAAGTAAAAGAAGTGTACACTGCCCGTCATATCCTATTGTTTTACCGAGCATCTTCTGCGCTTCATTAAAGAGATTACCTATTTCAGGAGATTCGTCAATTCTTTCGGCGATTTCACGGCTTGAAGGTTTTGAGTGAACCGATACGGGAATTTCATTTGCTTTTTTTGTTTTAAGTGCAGGAGCAGCAGGCTTTTCTTCTTCAACTGGTTGTTGAACAACCTGAGTTGTGCCGTCATCTGACAAAACACCTGTGAGTAGCCAATACTGTAAGTAATCAGCCGCATCTGACTCATTTATTTTTAAAGCATTGCACATTGCAGGGATATCCGGATTATCAGGTGAGGTGCGGAGTATCCACAAAAGCACCTTAAGCTGATCGCCGTTTGCAAGACGAATATGCTTATCAACTATATCTGTAGGCACGGCAAATATTGATTTGAATACTGCCGGATTTATTGAATAACTCATTGTGATTCTCCGTTTCAAAATTTTGTGCAATTATATATTATACATGAATTCAAAGTAAATTGAAACAATTTTTTGCAAATTTCGTAATCTTTTTATATAATGTTTTAAATATACAATGTGTTGTGTTTTGTATGAGCTATATATACAAATTAATCGGCAAAAACAACAAAAAGAAAAAGAGACTGCATCTGCAGTCTCTTAATCATGCGTTTGAAATCAAACGGCTCTTGTAACCTTACCTGAGCGAAGGCAACGTGTGCAAGCATGAACTCTCTTGGGAGTACCGTTTACAACAGCCTTAACTCTTTTAACGTTGGGTTTCCAGGTTCTGTTTGAACGTCTGTGTGAGTGGGAAACCTTAATGCCGAATGACACATCCTTACCGCAGTATTCGCATTTTGCCATGTGTCACACCTCCTTTTTGTATTTAACAGATGATATATTAACAGATTTATAATCAAAATG
>JAGBHV010000006.1 GCA_017935325.1 Clostridia bacterium | reverse complement strand
AAATGACAAATATATGCAAAAAAGTGGGTGATATTCGATGTATCACCCACTTTTCTATTACTTTTCAGTTGTGTTTATTGACGAGTTTTTATATATTAAATATCCGCATATATGCTTATGCGGGTTTATCGACAGTCTGAAAGCACATCCCAAAGGATGTGCTTTTTTGTTACTGTATTGTTCTTCAATCAAATTTATCACTGTATTTTTCCGTAAATTCCTGCAAGTCATTATCAAGCAGAACCTCGCTGTTATACCTTTGTGTCCGGGTGCAGATTGTGTAAAAAAGCTGTTTGTGTTTCAGAAAAAGACGAGAAACAGGAATCGGATCAGGATAATTTTTAGATGTAACAACAATCTTATAAATACCGATAAGAGGAAGCTTTCTGGCATCTATTCTTACGATGCTTCCGTAACTCAACGTAACAGAAAAAGTTTTGAACACGTTAAACGCCTTGAGCCTGAAATTATTGAATTTTACATATTCGCCGAGAGTTTCAACACTACTGCCCATAGTATTAAGCACCGCTATACTCGTAAGTGCAACAGGCAAAGCAGCAAGCAACGAATCAAGCCCTTTTCTGCCTTCGCTGTGTGCTTCCACAAATTCAGGGAAGAAATGAAACATGCCAAGGCTTAATAATGTTGTGCACACGAATAAAGCTACATAAACCAAAGGATTGTATCTGTGTTTCATATCAGACTCCTACCAATTCATTTATTTTTTCAGCGGTTATCACAATCTGTTCAGGTGCAGTTATTGCGGCTTTGCCGTCACCTGCCTGCTCACCGTAAATCCCGAAATAAGCGTGGCATCCGCCATCAATCACAAACTCCGTAAAATCTTCAGGAAGATTTATTCTGTTTTCTTCGTATTTTTCTCGGTTGAGAACTTTGTCTTCACTTCCGTAAACTGAAAGAACATCAAGGTCTGTTTCTGACAAATCGGCTGTTGAATATGAGCCTAAAAGAATAAGACCTTCATATGAATCAATATTTTTTGAAAGATATGATGATGCCATCGAACCGCCGAGAGAATGACCGCCTATGTACCATTTTTCTATTTCGGGAAACTTCTGCTGAATACCGTCCGCTGCATTTACGTCAAATACTGCAAGGTGAAACGGCATTTCAAGAAGAACACACATAATTCCTCTGTCAGCACACGCTTTCATCAGCGGTTCATATGCAGTATATTCAACCTTACCGCCAGGGTAGAAAATAAGTCCTGCTTTCACGCTTTCAGGCTTATAAACCATCGTTCCGTCTTCAAGCGTTTTCAATGATATATTTTCCGAAACGGAAATGTCGGCAATTGCAGAAACCGTTGAGGGGTAATAATCCCCCAGATATACAGCACAAGCCGAAAATATAATTGCAAGAATTATTACGGGGATTGTTATCCCGAGAAAATTTTTTCTCTTTTTCTTATCAGCAAAAAATTCCAAAAAAATCACCTTATTTAAGAACAATATATCCGCAGACGGGAAGTTTAACTTCGCCGTTTATTCTTTCGCCTGCCATAATATCAGTATATTCTTTATCAAGTGTTACGCATCTTTCTTCATCAGAGAAATTCATTACGAAAATAAGGTCTCCCCTTTTTCTCATAACAACGCCCGAAGAAAGTTCAATGTCTGCATCAGGTGCAAGTTCAAACTGATTTAAGAAATCCTCTGCAAAGTCGCCATCGTTTCCGAAAGCCACATAATATGCTTTTCCCTTACCGTAAGAATTTACCGTAACTGCAGGATAACCTTTATAAAAATCTTTCTGATATTCGCCTAAAACTTCTGCTTCATTTGCATGGAGCAAATCGCAGACATCAACAGCATCATATTCCTTACCTTTGTATGTTACGGAATTTTTGATTCCTTCAGGCAGAGCATCTGTTTCTTCATTCCATATTCCGAAAACTTTTTTCAGATTATTTGCAGGGAAACCGCCGAGGAAACACAAATCATCTTTATCAACAAGTCCCGTAAGATAAGTTACAACAAAATTACCGCCGTTTGCAACATATTCTTCAATGCGTTTATCTGTGCCGTCTTTGAGCATATACAAAAACGGAGCAACAACCAGGTCGTATTTTGAAAAATCGTCATCCTGAGAAATAATATCCGCTGATGCACCTTTTTTCCAGAAAGGAGCATACCATTTTATACATTCTGCACGGTAATCTCTTTTAATATTATTAAATCCGTGGAAATGCTTTGTTGCCCATGTGTTTTCCCAATCGAAAACAACAGCAACACGGCTGTTTGCGTATTTACCCACAACGTCGCTTAATTTCTCAAGTCTTTCACCAAGACGTGCAACATCTCTGAAAACTCTTGTGTGCTCATGTCCGCAATGGTCAACTACCGCACCATGGTATTTTTCGTGACCTCCGCGGCTCTTTCTCCACTGGAAATACTGCACGCTGTCTGCTCCGTGAGCGACTGCCTGAATTGATGATAATTCCTGCATACCCGGTTTGGGAAGTTTATTTACATCGTGCCAGTTAACCTGTGACGGAGTGCTTTCCATCATAAAGAAGGGCTGACCGTTTTTCATCGAACGGAACATGTCATGATAAAATGCAGTTTCAAGTGCCTGCTCAAGGTTTTCTCCCTTATCCCAATGAGGATAATTATCCCATGAAACAAGGTCCATCTTCTTTGCAAGCTCCTGATAATTTATTCCGTCACGCATTCTCATAAGATTAGTTGTAATCGGAATATCAGGTGTGATTTCACGAAGGGGCGCAATTTCGTTTTCATAGAAAGAAAGATGGCTTTCTGACACAAATCTGTCCCAGCAGATTTTCATTGCGGAAATGTGATTTTCGCCTCTGTATTTCGGCGAATTAATCTGCGACCAATCAGTTATTGTGTGGCTCCAGAAACCGTTCCACCATTTGAAATTAAGTTCATCAAGGTCATTGTTATAATAATTCTTAAGCCATTCCCTGAAAGCTTCCTGACACAATTCACAATGGCATTCGCCGCTGTATTCGTTTGAAATGTGCCACATTTTCACTGCAGGATGGTCTTTGTAACGCTCTGCTAATTTGCGGTTTATATTACTTACCTTTTCTCTGTAAACCGGAGAAGTCAGGCAATGGTTATGTCTTACACCGTATTCGTTTCTTATTCCGTTTTCTTCAACACGAAGAACTTCAGGATATTTCTGTGCAAGCCATGCAGGTCTTGCACCTGAGGGAGTTGCAAGAATTACATCAATACCGTTCTCGTGAAGTTTATCGAGAATCCTATCGAGCCATTCAAAGTTGTAAACCCCTTCTTCCGGTTCAAGCATTGCCCATGAGAAAATGCCCACAGTTGCACTGTTTACATGAGCGAGCCTCATAAGACGCATATCTTCGTCCCATATTTCAGGTGTTCTTATCCATTGGTCAGGATTATAGTCACCGCCGTGAATTATGTAATCAAAAAATTTCTTTTCCATAATTTTTCTCCTTAGTAAACAACGGCCGACAAAGCCGGCCGTTATTATAAATTAACTTATTTTCTTTCTGCTGAATAAACAACATCTACACTCTTTTTAAAAAGAAGATAGTCGTATTGAGGAAGCCAACTGTCACCTGCTTCAACATTTTCAAATTCAGCTTCCGAATGTGCTACGTCAAGCTGTGTAAGACCCTGAAGATTTCCGTCTTGTTTATAAACATTATCCCAGAATGCGTGATGGCCGATATACGTTACACTTTTGGGGATATACACATAAGTCAATGCTCTGTTGTAGCTGAGTGAATCAGAGCCGATATATTCAAGACCTTCGGGTAGTGAATTATAAATTGTGCCGAGAACTTTTTGTGAAGTGAACGTTGAGTCTGAAACAACTGTATCTGACTTATATGAGTAAATATTCTGCAGTGACTCCACATTACTGCCGTCACCTTTTGGCTCATGAAGCTTGAACACAGCAAGAGATTCAATTTTCTTAAGACCTTCAGGAAGATAAATGTCACGTAAGTTTGCATAGTTAAAGCACAATTCACCGATTTCAGTAACAGTTGAAGGAACAACGTAAGTCTGAATCTTATTCTTGTATTCTTCTGTTACATCATCTCTTGATAATTCTTCTGTAAATCCGTATTTCTGCCTTAAATACTCATCGTGATTGCAGGGATAGAAAATAATTCTTGTTTTGTCTTTGTTATAAAGCACACCGTCAATATCGCAGTAGTATTTATTATTTTCATCTACTTCGATTCTTTCAAGTGCCCAACAGGAATAAAATGCTTTGCCGTCAATTTTTTCAACATCCGCACCGATATTGACCACTTTAAGTACGTTATCTTCATTTACTGCAAACTGTCTTACTTCAGATATTTTCTTTGACTCATCTTTAATGAGAGTAAAGTTTGTTGCAGGGTCTTCGTTTGATTTGTCATATTCAACCGTAAGGGCATAGTCAATATCAAATTCAGTTATATAACCTGTGTTACTGAATCTTGAAAGCTGATATGTGCCTGAAGGAAGCGTTTCATAATCAAAAGCCTCTTTCTGCGCGATAAGAAGAATACTGAAATAAACAGAAAGTGAAACTGCAATAATAATAGTGATTATAAAAACAATCTTTTTAAGAGTAAAGTTTTTGTGAGGCTTGTTGATATGAGGTGCTGCAAGACCATCAATCTGATAAGTCCATATTTCGTCTTCGGGAATATCAAGATGAACTGTTTCTTCAACCTGATTTTCGATTTTCTTATCTTTTTTCATTTCACCTTACCCCCTTTTAACCTCTATATCCGCCTGAAGTTGCAATACCTTCTTCTTGTGCTTTCTTTTCAGTAACCTCAGCACGACGTTTTAAAACTTCCATAACCAAGTTCTGTTTTCTTGAATCATAGTCCCAGAAGAAGTAAGGTATGGTCATAAGCGTAAAGCCTATAATATCAACAATAAGAGGAACAGCAATAATATTGCGTCTTACCGAATCAACAAAAAGAACTTCCCAGTTACTGTTAAAGCCATACATAAGAAGGAATAAGGGTATAAGAAGACCTACAAAGTTCTTTATGGGGTCTGTAAACCAACCGAAAACACTTGCAAAGTTTTCAAGACGTTCACCTGTAAGGTACATCTGATAGTCATGAATACGCACGTTCATATCGTGACCTGCCGTTGTGGGAACAGTTTTGGTCATTTCCATCAGGAATAAAACAACAACGCATATTGTACCGCAGAGTGTAAGATTATCACCGCAGAACCAGATTGCACATACAATAGCAGCATTACCGATTGCACGGCTTAACTGATAGAAAATCATAATCTGCTTGTATGAGAATCTCTTGAGGAAATAGGGTGAAAGCAAATCAGGCGGTGTTCCTGCAAAAGAAACAAGTGCCACAATAAGGCTGTAAGGAAGGCCGCTTAAACGGAATGTGTAGAAATAAAGAACTGTAACGAAAGGAAGCATACCATTACCGAGAGCATCGATAAGACCTACAATCGTATTGATACGCAGGTATTTATTTTTAAGAACTCCGAACATACCGTCCCAGAATTTAATCTGAACTTTCTTTTCAATGGGAGGCTGCGGGATTCTTTCCTTAACTTTACCTGCAAAAATCATTGTACAACCGACAGCAACAATGAATGTGCCGGGAATTACAAATCTGAAAACATTTATATCTGCCCATTCATAGCTTAACATACCGATGATAACGGGGAGAATGATTGCAAGAATTGAGTTAAAAATATGAGAAAGTTTGATAGGATAGCTTCTTACGAGAATTCTTTCCTGAAGATTGGGGCTGATACGCTTTGTACATTCTTCAAGATTATTTGCAAACCCGAACACATTGAAGCAAGCAAACAGCAGGTTTGCCAGCCATACTCTTGTGGGCATATCGGGGATATTGTAAATAGGAAGCCAACCGATAAGAATTACCATAACACATTTCGGTATAGCATCACAGTAAAGCGAATATTTATATCTGCCGTATTTGGGAAGAAGCTTTTTACGCCAGAAGATATTTCTTGCACCTACCCAGCCTGTATACAGGAAATGAGTGCCGAATATCTTGAAACACGCCTTGGCATTAAGACCTTCAAACCCGTTAAGGTATGAAATAAATCCGCTTGTCTGATTAAACAGACTTGATACATCGAAGAAGATGCAGAAAAGACCGAATATCATCATAGCAATATAAACTATGTTGAATTTTCTTTCTGTCTTTTTAGGCAGGAAACCTAAATTATCGCACACGAACCACCACAAAAGAGCAGAAATATAGTTCAGCGGCATATTGATAATATTGATAACCGAAAAAGTAAGATAAGGGAGCTTATAATGATGCATCATAAGATAACATGATGCAGCAAAAGATATGTATTCCAATGTTTTTGAACCTGCATAGTTACTGCCTACAGCAAAAACAATGTCTTTATACTCCTTATAAGGTACGTACTTACCCTCTGCCGGGGTGTTCCAATGGTCTTTCAATTCAGTTGCCAATGATTTGACTTTATCAAGGATCTTTCCTTTTGAGTCACTCATTAAATACCGACCTCCTTTTATAATTAATTTTAATTATCTTTAACATTTTAGCACATATACATAAAAATAACAAGGTCATTCGCCATATTTTTACTGCTTTTGTTGAAAAATCCGCTTTTAAGAAACAAAAAACAACATTTTTCCTTGTTTTGTATACATTTTAAAAGTTGCAATTTCTGCGTTTTTATGATAGTATACTGTAGTATGAGTTTATTCGTAAAAAATTTTAAGGAGAGGCTAATTATGGCGAAGATATCACCCAAACAGATTCCTGCCCTTTTCGGAAGTGCGCTCGGTCTGGCAGAACATGCAAAGCTTAAGTTCTACAGCAAAAGAGCAAATAAAATTCAGCAAAAGCTGTTGCTTGGTCTTATGAAAAAGAACAAGTCAACTGTTTACGGTAAGATGCACAACTTCAAAGATGTCAGATGTATTGAAGATTATCAGAAAAATGTGCCACTGTCATATTACGATGATTATGCCGATTATGTTCAGCGTATGAAGAATGGCGAAAAAGGTCTTATCACAAACTCTGCTTACCGCAGATTCACAGCTTCATCAGGCAGTACAGGTAAAGCAAAAATCATCCCTATGTCCTTGTGGTCTGAATGGGTATGTCAGTGCTTCAGCTTCAGCGCACCTGTAGGCTGTGCATTTAAATATTTCAGAAAGCACGGACGTATTATACCTCCGCAGAAAGGTCTCCTTACTGCAGAAGTGGGTCTCACAAAACTCGACAACGGAAAAACAGTAAGCTGCTTGTCATCTATTCCGCTTGTTAATCTCAAGCCCTTAGTGCCGGCTTTCGCCACTTCACCGAAGGAGCTGCAGTTTGTTCCCGACAATACAAAAATGGACTCTCATTATCTTAAACTGCGTTTTTCTCTTCCTGAAAGAGATGTCAGCTATCTCGGCACAATTTTCATTACAACACTTGAATCAATGTTTTTCTATATGGAAGAAAACTGGGAAATGCTTTGTGATGACATTGAAAAAGGTATAATTAACGAAAGCATTCAATGCCCGCCTGAAATGCGTGCAAAGCTTGAAAAGAGGCTCAGACCCAACCCAAAAAGAGCTGAAGAACTCCGCAGAGAATTCAGAAAAGGCTTTGATGATGAGCCTATCGTTCCGAGAATATGGCCGAATGCAAGCTGGATGTACGGTATGGGTACAGGCGCAATTGCAATTTACCAGAAAAAGCTCAAAAGATATCTTGGCGACATCCCCACTCACTATCTCGGTTATGTAGCATCAGAAGCAATGATGGCTGTACCGCTTGAACTCGACTCTTTTGAATACGTAATGCTTCCGCAGAACGGTTTTTATGAATTCCGTCCCGTTGAATCAGAAGATTATGACAATCTCCTTACAATCAAGGACCTCGAAGTAGGCAAAGAATACGAAATTATTCTTACAAACACAAGCGGTTTCTACCGCTACCGCATTGAGGACGTTATAAGAGTTACGGGATATTATTACGAATCACCGAAAATCACTTTCTGCTACAGACTCAATCAGATTGCAAATATCAGCGGTGAAAAAATGACACAGCAGTCTTTTGACTACATCGTAAACGGTATGTCCGAGCGTCTTGACGAATTGTTTATCGGCTACAGCATTTATGCTGACCACAGCACTTCACCCGGACATTATGTATTGCTTCTTGAAACAGCCAAAGAAATTGACAAGAGCAAAGAAAAAGAATATGCAGAGCTTTTTGAAGAGCTGTTCTGTGAAAACAATCCGTCAGCTAAACCCGTATTCAAAAACGGCAGTTTAGGTCATTGCGAAGTTAAATTCCTCCGTCACGGCACATATGACGACTACCGTCAGGTGCTCAAAGACAGAGGCGCAAACCTCAACCAGGTAAAACCCGTCAAGTTTATCGATAACGAAGAAAGAAAAGAATTCTTCTTCTCACATATAATTGAAGGATAATAATCATGATTTCAGAGAACACCAAAACCTTTATTGAAAAGCATTTCGACGGCGCAGAAAAGAAAAAAGCATTAAGACGTGCCGAACAACTGCTTTTACGTGGTCTGACAGACGAAAACCTTATTATAAATATAATAAAAAACGAAAAGAAAATCCCTTCAAAACTTGCGGCTGAAATGTATGACAAAGTGAATTACATGTGCCGCCGTTGGATGGACAGAATGTGCCGTTTTGAAATTGACTATGATGCGGTCGCTGACAAAGACATTTTAAAAAAGGTTATTCTCTGTCTTATTGAATCTGCACCGGTTCTGCATTCAAAATTTGTTGATAACCACATCAATCCTTATTGGAAAGTCTGCGATTATCATATTGATGATGTTTTTTCATTTGTTCAGACAGATAACATTGAACGCGATGCAGAAAATTTCATGCTGCAGGAAATCAGCTTTAAAAATAACGTTCAGATAAAAATCAGTCTTTTTTCTGATTCAGTTCATTCAAGGCTTTGTTTCATGTTCAACCATATGTGCATGGACGGCGGTAGTCTGAAGATGTTCCTTGATGATTTATTCTCAGGATATGAAGAATACAAAAAAGACAAATCTGTTTCTGTATTTTATAAGCAAGGCACAAGAAGCTACAAACGGGTTTACGATGACTTCAGCAAGGAAGACAGAAAACAAGCAAAAAAACAATTTGCCGCTGTTTCTGCCAGAGATAAGCACTCGCTCCCCTTTTCAGCCAAATCTGAAGGCGACACGAAAATGTTCTTAAAGAAGAAGATTCCGAAAGAAATTTTCGAGCCTGCAAGAATAAAGGCAAAAGAGATTGGAGCAACAGTCAACGACCTTGTTTCTGCTGCATATATCAGAGCTTTTTATGAAATTTCAGATTGTAACCCGAATGAGCAGGTAGCACTTTCATGCGCAATTGACTTAAGGCGTCATATCAAGGACCTTTCAGACACAAGCTACACTAACCACACAACCTTCATCCCCTGCGTTGTCAGCTCAAAAGGTGAAACAATGGCAGATACAGTCAGAGCCGTGGCTGAAAGCACGAAAGAAAGGAAGAAAGATAAATTTATCGGTCTTCACGGACTCCCGCTTCTTAACATAGGTTATTCAACTATGATTTATGCGCAGGCGGAATTAGTTGTAAGTGCGTTATACAATAACGCAAACCTTGCCATAAGCAACGTTGGCAAGTTAGGTGATGACCTGTTTGCTTTTGACGGCAATACGCCCACTTCAATTTATATCGGCGGTGGTGCAAAGAGAAAACCCACCTCGATGTTGAATGTACTTTCCCACAAAGGCGATTTATCTCTCGCGATGTGCATTGTCGGAAATGAAAACGACAAAAAAATGGTTCAGAAATTCTTTGATAAAATCGAAGAAAATCTTAAACTTTTATAAAAGCAAAGGGCTTGCGTAGGTTAAATTCCTATGCAAGCCTTTTTATTATATTATTATTCAAAATCAAGTGAACCGCACTTTGTAATATATTCAATGAATTTTTCTTTGTAATATTCAAAAATTTCTTTATTTCTGTTTTCGTCCTTTATCAATCGGTAGAAAATATTAAAATACGCAATAAGCTTTGCTCTGTCCTTTGCCCGGCTGATAAGGTCTTCCTCTTCACCTGCGAAATAAATATCAATTACCTTTTCCCAGAATCTCTGTGCAGTTTCATATGTAAAGCCAAGTGTTTCCATTGCAACTGTTCTGTCAATTTCTGATGTTGCAACAAGGCTTTCGTAAAGACGTCCCAGATCAAAAACGGGATAACCGCTAAATTCTGTGTTCTGTTTTCCGAAAACAATTTCTCCGTTTTCTCTTATTGCAGAATTTGTTGTACATTCAATTGCAAGGCGGGTTCCTGAATTTTCAACTGCCGTTACAACACTGCGGAGCTTCTGCCACTTTTCAACTGTAATAAAATGCTTGATTTCATCAGTTTTTTGTACCATGGAAGGTTTGATGTCAATTCCGTCAGATTTTTCAGAATGAAGCTTCTTCATCGACTGAGCCAAAAGGCGTGCTGTTTCATCAAGATTTTCAGGATTTTCTTTAATCATCTTTGAAACAGAAATGTCGGATACATCTTCATCGGGAATACAGAAATGTTTTGTATCGTTAATGCTTTCAAAAACAATATCGCCGAATCTGTTTGTACCTTCTTTATAGAAAACTATATGCGTAATACCTGTGTTTGTAATTTCAATATCAAAAACCGGTGAGGCAGAATAACCCATAATATGAAAAATCATAACAGTATTAAAAGCTGCATGACCTGCAACTAAAACCTTTTCGCCATTATTGAATTTTGAACGAAGGTATCCGATTGCTTTTGCTGCCCTTTCATAAAGTGCCGGTTCTTCCTGATGAGTGCTGTAAACCACAAGTCTTTCTGCGTTTTCAAAGCCTTCAGCCATCTGTGCAGCAGAACAAACCTCTTTCATTTCTTCAAGTGTTCTTCCGGGGAAATCCGGATTCACTCCGATTTCCGTGATAATCGGGAGAATATTAAGCGGTTTCTTTTCTTTCTGAAAACTCATAATTTCATTTGCAGTCTGAACAGTGCGGATAAGTCCGCTTGCAAAGCATGCATCAAATTCAATATCCGATAAATACTTACCTGCTTTTTTCGCCTGCATAACGCCGAGTTCTGTGAGTCGGACATCGTTTATTTCAGTAAAAGATGCACCTTCCTCCACAAGACCTGCGTTACCTTTGCTTTGCCCGTGACGCACAAGATATAATTCAAGTTCAACTACAGGTTTTACTTTTTCCATACTATCACCTCAATTTCAGATGTTAAAATTATATCACAACATATAAATTTGTCAAATAAAATTAAGACTGCCGAGAAATCTGCAGAATGACATTTTTGAACCCCGAAGATGTACAAAGGTACTTCGAGAGGGTGAAAAAATGTCAAATATATGCAAATAGTGGGTGATATTTGATGTATCACCCACTTTTCAATTACTGTTTTTGATTTGAAATACTGACTGTTAATTTCTGAAACATACGCATATATGCTTATGCAAGTTTATCGACAGTCTGAAGCTATCGTTTTCACGATAGCTTTTTATTCATTCATTACATAGCCTGAACATTAACTGCACGGAGTTTTTCAGGGTTTTTGGGATCAGCTTCTGTTTCAAAAGTTACTTTCTGACCTTCGTTGAGAGTTTTGAAGCCCTCTGCCACAATAGCTGAAAAATGTACAAATACATCAGCGCCGTTTTCGTCATCTGAAATAAAACCGTAGCCTTTTTCCGCATTGAACCATTTAACTGTACCGTTACGCATTTTGCAAACCTCCAATAAATATTTGCACCAAAAGAATATAAAAAAACAAGTTATTTGTAAATCACCGAACTTACAAATAACCTGCACGAGTTCTTATTTGTCTTCTGAATACTTGTTCATTATATCACAGAATACTCTTTTTGTCAAGTTGTCATATTATCAACTCCTTCTTCATACTATTAAACAAAAAGATACAATGCATACGGAGGAATAAATTATGGACAAAACAAGAAATATATATGAAGATATTTCAGCCCGCACAGGCGGCGACATTTATATAGGCGTTGTAGGACCTGTAAGAACGGGCAAATCTACCTTCATCAAGAAGTTTATGGATACTCTTGTGATACCTAACATCAAAGAGGAAAATGTACGACAGAGAGCAACAGATGAACTGCCTCAAAGCTCTGCGGGCAGAACAATTATGACTACTGAACCTAAATTTATTCCCGAAGATGCAATAAGCATTACCGTTTCAGGCTCGGCTCACCTGAAAGTCAGAATGATTGACTGTGTAGGCTACATTGTGCCTTCTTCTTTGGGTTACATAGAAAATGACCAACCGAGAATGGTGAAAACACCATGGTTTGATAAAGAAATCCCCTTTAATCTCGCCGCCGAAATCGGCACGCAGAAAGTAATTTCAGAACATTCCACCATCGGACTTGTAGTAACTACCGACGGTTCAATCAGCGATATTCCCCGGGATGAATACGAGGGCTGCGAAGAAAGAGTAATCAGCGAACTGAAAGAACTCAACAAGCCCTTTATCGTGCTTCTCAACTGCAAAAAGCCTGAAAGTGATTCATCGCAGAAAATGGCAAAAGATTTATCACAAAAATATGGTGTTTCAGTTCTGCCCGTAAACTGTATGAAACTTACAGAAGAGGAAATCAAGTCAATTTTAGAAAAAGTTCTTTTCCAATTCCCAATCAAAGAAGTTTCGTTTGACCTGCCTGACTGGCTCAATTCTCTTGAAAAAGAACACGAAGTCAGACGAAGTGTTTTCGATACAGTTAAAAATTCATCGCAGAACATGAAATGTGTTCATGATATTTATTCTGTTGCTGAAAGTCTGAACGAATGCGAATACATTGATTCTGCAAAAGTATCATCCGTTAACCTTTCAGACGGCAGTGCGGTTATCAAGCCTTACATGCGGGATGACCTTTTCTTCAAGGTGCTCGGTGAAAAAACGGGAATGCAGATTAAAAGCGAAAGCGATTTAATGAAGAACATACTTGAACTGACAGAAATGAAGAAAAAATTCCTGCCTATAAAAGATGCCCTTGATGAGGTTGAAGCTACAGGCTACGGAATTGTGACCCCTACCCTTGAAGAATTAAAGCTTGAAGAGCCTGAAATTATGAAACAAGGCGGAAGATACGGCGTGAGACTGCGTGCTTCTGCTCCGTCAATTCACATGATGAAAGCAAATATAAACACAGAAGTAGCACCCATTGTAGGCTCAGAAAGTCAGTCTGAGGAATTAGTGAACTATTTGCTTAAAGAGTTTGAAGAAAACCCGTCAAAAATATGGGATTCAAATATTTTCGGCAAGTCACTCAATGAGCTTGTAAACGAAGGTCTTCACAACAAACTTTACAGAATGCCGTCTGATGCACGCATGCGTATTCAGGAAACACTTGAAAAAGTTATAAACGAGGGATGTAACGGACTTATCTGCATAATTCTGTAAAAAAATACCCGCGGAAGTAATGCTGAGTAACTTCCGCGGGTGAAGCTTTTTTAATCCATACACCGCAAAAATGTGTCAATTGTCATTTTATATTATTTTTAAAACAATTGAAGAAAATTTTTGTTTTATATTTACAAATCATCTATATTTTTGTATAATTGTACCATAAAAATAAAAGGGAGTGTTTTTATGGATTTTAATGCATTTTTCAGAGACCTTATTGCAGAAATCAACTTTTTCCTTTATGATTTAACCCTTGCAATCACAGAATTGCTTCAAAACATAGGAATAGGAGGATAAACTATGAAAGCGAAAAAAACAATTGCAATTGTGCTGGCTGTAATTATGGCCTTCAGCATTTTTACAATAGGCGCTTCTGCTTCCTCTCCTACAGAAAACAAAGTGAATTTTATCCCGAGAGATGTTCAGGGGAATAAAAATTACACAATTGAAAATCCTTACAAAGATGTTAAATGGGGCGCATGGAGAGCATATAAAGCTTCTCTTCACAGCCACACAAATGCTTCGGACGCAGTTCCAACAATCGCACAAAGCGTTGAAAAGCATTACGAACTCGGTTTTGATATCCTTGCAATTTCCGACCATGCTGTTATCGGCGTACCGTGGAACAAAATCCCCACAACTGTTCCTCTTTACCGACTTTTTAAATTCGGTAACACTAAAATGGGTAATGTTGACGTTCTTACAGATGAACGACGTAACGAAATTTCAGCAGGCGTCGGCAGAAGAAACGAAGACGGTACTCCGCAGCCCATGCTTGAAGTTACAGGTGCTGCCGAAATCAACGGAGCAACACCTATTAACGACACACATATAAACGGCTTCTTCATGCGTGAGGGTGAAGAATACGGTCAGGCAAGAATGGGCGTTTACGGCGACTATGAAACTGTTGCAGAAAAAGTAGGAGAAGCCGGCGGAATTACATTCCTTGACCATGTAGGCGAATATGTAGGCTGTGAAAACGACCCTGAAAGAGCAAGCCAACCCTACTACATAAACAAGCTTTCAAATATTTTCCTGAATAACCCCTCATGTGTCGGTATGGATGTCAACAGCGGCGTTAATAACCACACAAAATATGACTATATCCTTTGGGATAATGTGCTTAAAACAACTATCCCCTACGGCAGAAATGTTTATGCATTCACATTCTCTGACGGGCATAAAATTGACCAGTACAACCGCAACTACACATATATGTTAATGCCTGAGCTTACAACAGAGGCTCTGAGAACAAGTATGGAAACCGGTGCATTCTTTGCATGCTCTCACTATGCAAGGGCAGACCTGGGAGATGAGTTCAACGGTGAAGAATATGAAACACCATACGTTTCAGTTCTTGATGTAAGTCAGGAAAGAGATACAATTTCTTTCAATGCACAGAATTTCGACTATGTGCGTTGGTACTCTGACGGCGAAATTATAGCAGAGGGCGAAAACCTTACTTATCTTGACCTGAACGCTTATGAAGATAAATTAGGTTGCTATGTACGTTTCACCCTTACCGGACCGGGCGGTATTCTTTATTCACAGGCATTCCCGATTAACGCTGCAGGCGAAACACACGAGCTTCCCACGCTTATCCCCACATACGATGTGCCGAAATTCCTGCGCGGTCTTGCTGACACAATGAATGTTCTTCTCGGCTGGACACCCATTATGGCGGCAATCAGATACTTCCTCTGGGGTACATATTGGTGGTACTGATTCAAATGACAGCAAAAAAGCAATATTAAATAATCAAGGGCGTCAAACGACGCCCTCATGTTTTTATCAAGAGTGATAAGTTTATAATTTTCAGCTATCACTGATGTGAGTTTTATAATAATTTGCGAGTATGATGCCCATATCCGGTTTTTTAAATTATAATTTTCAGCGAAAAATCCCCTCAGTCAGAATCGCAGATTCTGACAGCTCCCCTTGCATTTT
>JAGBHV010000052.1 GCA_017935325.1 Clostridia bacterium | reverse complement strand
AAGGGTAAAAACAAGACACAGAGAGTTGTGATTCACTACAACTTTGTAGGGTATCTTGAAATACCTGAATCGGATGCACCTTGCTTCACAGCAGATACCCGTCAGGGAGTAGCAATAGGATATATTGCAAAACCTACAGAAAAGTCAGCATAACAAAAAGTCGCACTCCGAAAGGAATGCGACGATACATAAAAATTATATCAAACTATATACAAAACTCTATTTTAAGCAAAAAAATTGAGTATTCACAGGTCAAATCCCTTATGAATACTCAATATGGTGCGAGAGACGGGACTTGAACCCGTACGGGATTACCACACGCCCCTCAAACGTGCGCGTCTGCCGATTCCGCCACTCTCGCTCAACGAAAGATATTATAGCAGAGTAATATCAGTTTGTCAACACTTTTTTATAAATTTTTTAAAATTTTTTTGATGTTTTATTTCAGCCGTGTATAAAGGTGAAAAAATGACGGCACCGTCTGATGCCGTCAAAATGTTTTATTATTCTTTTCTTTCGCTTCCCCAGAAGAACAGAGCAACTGTTCCGGGGCCTGTGTGTGAACCGATTGTAGTGCCCACACTTGTAATCTGAACTTTGCCGTCAAGTTTCGGAAACCGCTGTTCAACTAAATCAGCAACAGCACGTGCATCTTCGTAACAGCCTGAATTTGAAATAAAGCATTTTCCGCTGTAATCAAGTCCGCCTTCTGCGAACTGTTCCATTTTATTTACGATTTCAACGATAACTCTTTTCTTTTCTCTTACCTTGAATCTGGGGATAAGCTTGCCGTTATTATCCATATCAAGCAGGGGACAGATTTTAAGTACTGTACCGAACCAGCCTGAAACTTTTGAAACTCTGCCGCCTTTTACAAAGAAAGTAAGGTCAGTTGAGAAGAACCAGTGGTGAAGCTTAAGCTTGTTGCTTTCGGCCCAATCACGCAATTCGTCAATTCCCATTCCGCTGTCGCGAAGGTCAGCAAGTTTGTCCATAAGCAGTCCGTAGCCTGCAGATGCACCGAGAGAATCGACAATGTAAATTTTTCTGTCGGGATATTTTTCCTGAAGTTCAGCTTTTGCGATGTTAGAAGAATTGAATGTGCCCGATATACCGCTTGAAAGGCTTACGTGAAGAATGTCTTTTCCCTGCTCGAGGAAAGGAGTGAAATATTCAATATATTCATCCACATTAACCTGAGAAGTTGATGTTTCTGCACCGTTTGCCATTGCCTTGTAAAATTCATCAAAAGGAATAGTCTGCCCAAGGTCATCGTTATACTGTTTGCCGTCAAGCATAAAATGGAAGCATACATAATTGATGTTTCTTTTTTCGAAATGCTCTTTCGTCAGGTCTGCTGTTGAACAGCAGCTCAGAATGTAATCTGCCATAGGATTCACCTCTGTTTTCTTATAATATAGCTATAATATGGCACTCTGTTTCTTGACATAAAATACTATACTTGATATAATATTATACGATAATGTTGTTTGTAAAAACAAATACATTTTTCAAAAAGTGTATAAATATCTATACAAAAAGAAGGAAAGATACAAAAATGAATGAGGACAAGCGAATCTTAAAAACAAAAAAGAATCTTAAAAATACGCTTTTGGAATTATTGGACGAAAAGTCCTTTGAACAGGTTACGGTTAAAGAAATCTGTGAAAGGTCGGCAACGAGCAGAATAACTTTCTACACTCATTTTGCTGATAAATATGAGTTGCTTGACTCTATTTTTCAGGAGTATATCGCTTCTGCGAGAAATGAATATGCAGAACTGAATAAGAAAAACAACCCTGAAAATAATCCTATTCAGAATTACTGCAATCTTCTCGAAAGTATTCTCAATCTGTGCCTTGTTACAATTCCTTTTCTCAACAACACTTTTCCAAGTGACGGCTCATACATCAACACGTCGTTTTATCATTACCTTTACAAATATGTTGAGCATCGTGTTGAAAGGGAAAGCCAGTATCTTGCATACAGATATTCAGTAGGCAGAATTGCATCTTTCCTTACATACGGTTTCTGGGGCTTTATTACAAAATGTAAGGAAGAATCTGTGCCTATAGACGAAGCCAAAAAACAGGCAATGGAGTTACTTGTGTCATTGCTGGAAAACAATGTTCTTGCTAAAAATTAATTTTTTCTGATTAAAAAATTTTGAATTAATATTGTAATATTTAATTAAATGTGTTATAGTATTTCAAGTGTTTATTATATTTATTCAGGAGGATAGAGATGAAAAAGAAAGTAAAATCAAACAAACTCACCATCGGTGAAATTGCTGCTTATTCTCTGGGCTCATTGGGCAGAGAATTCAGTAACAACTGCATAAATGCATTCTTCCTTGTATACCTTTGCATTTATCAGGGTCTTAATCCCATTGTTCTTACAGTTGCATTTGTTCTTGCAAAGCTCTGGGACGCAGTTAACGACCCCATGCTTGCAACAATTGTTAATAACTCAAAGAAAAGCCGTTTCGGACGTTACCGTCCATGGCTTCTCGGCGGTGCAATAGTTAACGCTGTTGTTATTGTTGCAATGTTCTCACCCGTATCATTTGAGAATGTCACATTAAAGTATGTTTACTACCTTGTAGCATATGTTCTTTGGGGTATGTCATTCACAGTTCTTGACGTTCCTTTCTGGACAATGCTTCCCACAATCGCTGACTCAACTGATGAAAGAAATCAGGCAAGCTCAATGGCTAAGCTTATCGGCGGTTTCGGCGGTTTCCTTGTAGGTATGCTCGGTACTTCTTTCATTCTTCCCATGTTCGCAAAACAGGGTATGATGAAGGCTTATCAGTACCTCGGAATGGCAACTGGTCTTGTTCTTGTTGTGTTCCTGCTTATTACTGTAGTATTCGTACGCGAAAAGATTGACCTTCCTCACGAAAACGTTGGTCTTAAATACATCCTTTCAACCTTCAAAGAAAATGACCAGCTTCGTGCATATTCAGGTTCACTTATTTTCTTCCTTACAGGTACAACAATTGCCCTTAACCAGATTCTTTACCTCTATACATATTGCTATGAAGATGGTGCAGACTATCTCCCCAAAGCATTCAGCTATACTCTTTTCTGGGTTATCGCTTGCACCGGTCAGGGTATTGCAATGATGTTCTACAGCTGGATTGTTAAGAAGCTTCCCCGTGAAAAAATCTACGGAATTTCATTCCTTGCATGTATCGTCAGCTATGTGCTTCTCTTCGCAATATTCTTCTTCCTCAAACCAGGTAACGGTGACATGAAGATTTATTGGCTCAATACTGTGCTTGTTGCACTTTCAGGTGCATTCCTTATGACTGCATCAGGTCTTAACCAGATCGGTTCAACAGTTATGATTGCCGACATCGTTGACTACGGTGAATGGAAAACAGGCAAACGCGGCGATAGCGTTATGTTCAGTGTGCAGACACTTATCCTTAAATTCGCAAGTGCTATTGCATCACTTATTCTCGGTATCGGTATTTCAGTTTCAGGTCTTCCCACAGTCACAGACCTTCCTGTTATCGACGCTGAAACAGGTGCAGTTGCAAATGTTCAGCTCTTCACAGATGAAGATGACAAATATCTTGTTAAAGATGAGACTGTCTACAAAAACCTTTCAGAAATGGAAGGTGTGGGAGAAGAAAACCTTGTTAAGGTTGCTGAAGATGAAAGCATTATTTCAACTGATGGTCTTACAATTCTTCGTGCCTTCATGTTCCTTACTCCTATTCCTCTTACAATAGTCGGTTATGTTATTTATAAGAAAAAGTATTGGCTTTACGGCGAAAAGTACGATAAGATTAAAGACGAAATCGACGCTAAACGTAAAGAAGAAGAAAAAGCAGCAAAATAAAAATTTATAAAAGGCGGAAAACTTTTCCGCCTTTTTTTAATATGGTGGTGTTTTCTGATGAATAAACTTAATTCTCAATTTATTATCAATGCAGACTCAAAAGCAAATGAAAAAAATATTCTTACTTTTGATAAAACCCGTATAACCGTTATTCTACCCGGTGTTATAAGAATTGAAAAAGGTGAATTCTGTGATAAGCCTACCCAAAGCTTCTGGCACAGAAATCACGGAAAAGTAAATTTTACTGCGGAGAAAAACGGTAATAAGGTTATTATTAAAACGGATGAAGCAGAATTCTGTGTAAACTTATCAAGCGGTAAGTGCGTATGGGCAAAGCGTGACGGACTTACTTCAAAATGTGATAACAAAAAGAACCTTAAAGGTACTGCAAGAACACTTGACCAGGCGAAAGGTGCGGTGAAACTTCTTGACGGTGTTGTATCATCTGACGGTGCTGCAGTAGTTGATGACAGTCAATCTCTTGTTATTGATGAAAACGGTGAGATTGTACCGAGAAAAGGCGAATGTAAGGATATTTATGTTTTCTGTTACGGACATAAATTTACAGAAGCTGTAAAAGCTCTTTTTAAACTTTGCGGTTCATCTCCCCTTATTCCGAAATATGCTTTGGGTAACTGGTGGAGCAGATATCACGCTTATAGCGAAGAAAGTTATATTAACCTTATGCTTGAATTTAAAAAGAGAAATATTCCCCTTACTGTTGCAACAATTGATATGGATTGGCACTGGGTCAACATTAAAAAGCAGTTTCCTGAATTTCAGGCTAAATGGGGCGATTACTATATTGTAATGGACGGCTGGACCGGTTACAGCTGGAATACAGACTTGTTCCCCGATTACAAGAGATTTTTAAATACACTCCATTCAATGGGACTTAAAACTACAGTTAATCTTCATCCTGCAAACGGTGTGAGAAGCTTTGAGAATATGTATGAAGATATGGCAAAGGCAATGGATAAAGACCCGGAAACAGGGGAGAGAATTGACTTTGACATTACAGACCCGAAGTTTGTAAACGCATATTTTGATATTCTTCATCATCCCTATGAGGAAAACGGTGTTGATTTCTGGTGGATAGACTGGCAGCAGGGAAGGAAAACAAAAACTTCAGGTCTTGACCCGCTGTGGGCACTGAATCATTTCCATTACCTTGATTCACAGCGTAACGGAAAAAGACCGCTGATTCTCTCAAGATATGCAGGAATAGGCTCGCACAGATACCCGTTAGGCTTTTCAGGTGACAGCCACATGAGTTGGTCTGCCCTTGATTTTCAGCCTTATTTTACGTCAACTGCCTCTAACTGCGGTTATACCTGGTGGAGTCATGATATCGGCGGTCATTGCAGAGGTGAACATAATTATGAAATGTACACACGCTGGGTGCAGTTGGGCGTTTTCTCGCCGATTTTACGTCTTCATTCAACAAACAATGATTTAAGCGGTAAAGAGCCCTGGAACTACTGTAAGCAGGCAGAAACAATCGTTTCTGATTTTATGAGATTAAGGCACAGCCTGATTCCTTATATTTACTCTATGAATTATCGCTCACATAACGAAGGCAGAGCATTGTGTGAACCGATTTATTACATTGCGCCTGAAGAAAAGGATGCATATAAATGCAGAAACACTTTTATGTTTGGTTCAGAGCTTTTGGTATGCCCCGTTACACAGAAATGCGATGTTAACACTCATACTGCATTGAGCGAAGTTTATTTGCCTTCAGGCAGATGGACAAATATTTTCAACGGGAAGATTTATGAAGGTCCTAAAAAAGTAAGGATTAACAGCGAGCTTGAAGAAATGCCTGTTTTCGCAAAAGAAGGTGCAGTTATTCCTATGTCAGAAGATGAGGGGAATTCTATTGAAAATCCTGAAAATCTCAGACTTAAAATTTACAGAGGTAAAAATGAATTCAATCTTTATGAAGATGACGGTGAAACCCTTGATTATGAAAACGGTGAATTCAGCAAAACATCAGTTCAGGTTTCAGAAAAAAACAAAAACCTGAAAGTTACTCTTTCAGGTGCAAAAATGAAACCGTTCATGCCTGAAAAACGCGCATATATTTTTGAGTTCTGCGATGTCGAAAGCTATGACGGAATTACGGTTATGTCAGACGGTAAGGAAATTGAAGTTGAAAAGATAAACGAAAACACAATTTCAACAGGAAAGCTTTCAATTGAAAGCAATATAGAAATCACACTTGAAAATATCACGGCAAAGAAGAATCCGCCCTATGAAAAGAGCTTTATAAATGCGTTGAGTAAGTTTGATGCAAAAAACGGCAGAAAAACAAAACTATATCTGCCGATGAAACTGATTAAAGACAAGAAAAAACTGATTTCTCATGTCAGGAGACTTTCTTGCGATGCATTGAGAAACGAACTGCTTGAAATACTTGAGGATATGCAATAAATTAAGCTGCAGTAATGTTTTTACTGCGGCTTGAAAATTATTTAAGCTCCTGAGGTATTTCTTTTCCTTTCAGTTTCTTTTCGATGAATTCCTTATAAACACAGTACAGAACCGTGCACACAGGAACGCTGAATAACATTCCGATTATTCCGAATGCACCGCCGCCGATTGTGACGGAAGCAAGAACAAGAATTCCCGGCAGACCTACTGATTTGCCCACAACCTTCGGGTAAATCAGGTTTGTTTCAATCTGCTGAAGAACAATGATGAAAATTACAAACCATAAGGCTTTCATCGGATCAACGAGCAGAATAAGAAATGCTCCGATTGTTGTGCCGAATAATGCACCGAAAACGGGAATAAGAGCAGTAAAACCGATAAGAATGGAAATTACTGCAGGGTAAGGCATTTTGAGAATCAGCATACCTATAAAGCAAAGAACGCCGATGATAATTGCTTCAAGCAATTGCCCTGTGACGAACTTTGTGAAGGTGTCTGAAATAAGATGAACAAAAGCAATAATTTTTTCTGCTTTTTTCTTCGGCCTTAATGCGTAAACAAGTCTGCTTGCATGTTTGCCGAGTCGCTCTTTCTTTGAAAGAAGATAAAGTGAGAAAAAAACGGCAATTATAAAGTTTACAATTACAGTTACTATGGACGATGTGATTTCAACCGTTCTGTTAATGAAACTGTCAGCATAATTGTCAAGGAATTTATCAAGAAGCTGACCGGCCTTGCTCCAATTGAATTCTATGCTCGGCAATACAATATTGTATCTCTCGAAGAAAGCATAAATTTTGTCAACAAACGCATTCAGGTTTGCTATATATTTATCGAGCTTGTTTGCAAAGGAGCTTACCGTTTCAATAAGCTGAGGTATTATCATAAACAGAATTGCAAAAACTGCACCGAAAACCACAAGTGCGCTGAAGGTAAGACACACAGGACGTTTTGCTTTATCAAACAGTTTTGTTCTGCGTTTGAGAGGAACTTTTGCCCATAATTTTTCAACAGGACGCATGATAGTGTTGATGATAAACGCAAGGCATGCACCGATAGTGAAAGGGGAAAGCAAATCAATAATACCGCTGATTACTTCAGAAAAAGCTGAAGTGTGATTAATTGACCAATTCAATAAAACAGTAAAAGTAATTATCGCGAGAATAAATTTTAAAGTTTTTTTGTTCAGCGGAATTTTTTCCTCTGTATTTCTGTTTTCGTTTAAATCGTCTTTTTTCATATTTTTTCAAGGATTTCGGCAACGCCGTTGAGAGCATCGTTATCAGCAAGCTCAATTGCACCCTTATCAACAAGAGACGCTGTTGCGGGGTTGATGGGAAGCTTTGCTAAAACGGGAACGCCTAACTGCTTTGCAATTTCGTCAGCCTTGCTTTCGCCGAATACGTTGATTTTTTTGCCGCAATCGGGGCATTCAAGGTAACTCATGTTTTCAATAACACCGATAATGGGGATGTTCATCATCTTTGCCATGTTGTAAGCTTTTTTAACAATCATTGTAACTAAATCCTGGGGAGTTGTTACAATAATGATTCCGTCAACGGGAAGTGACTGGAACACGGTAAGTGAAACGTCGCCTGTTCCGGGAGGCATGTCTACGAACATATAGTCAACATCGCCCCATATAACTTCCTGCCAGAATTGCTGAACCATACCTGAAATAACGGGACCTCTCCAGATAACGGGTTTTTCTTCATCATCAAGGAGGAGATTTACGCTCATTACTTTAATGCCGAGTTTGCTTTCTCTTGGGAAAAGGCCTGAATCGTTGCCTTCTGCCATGCCTTTGATTCCGAATGCTTTCGGAATTGAAGGGCCTGTAATATCAGCATCAAGAACTGCTGTGTTAAAACCTTTTGTTTTCATTGTAACTGCGCAAAGAGATGTTACAAGGCTTTTGCCTACGCCGCCTTTACCGCTTACAACGCCGATAACTTTTTTTACATTGCTCATGGGATTTGCAGGAATGTGCAAATCTTTCTTCTCACAATTTGAAGAACAAGTAGAACAATTTCCTGAACAAGAACTACTCATAGCTTTTTAAAACTCCTTTTGTCTATTTTTTACCTATATATTATATACCGATTGTTTTTATTTTGCAATGTTGATATTGTATTTTTTACTGTTATGATGTAAAATATTATCTGTAGGAAGTGATAAAAATGTATGAAACAATAAAGAAACAGGCAAGACAGGCTGCAGAAGAAATTCTGGACGTTGCAGGTCTTGAAGCAGGTGATATTTTTGTAGTCGGCTGTTCTTCAAGTGAAATCGCAGGCGGAGTTATCGGTCACGATTCATCTTTGCAGATGGCAGAAGCTGCCTTTGAGGGAATTTATCCCGTTCTCAAGGAAAAAGGTATTTACCTTGCCTGTCAGTGCTGTGAGCATTTAAACCGTGCAATCATCATTGAAAAAGAAGCGGCGAAAAAATACGGATACGAAATTGTGTCAGTAGTTCCTCAACCGAAAGCGGGCGGTTCTTTTGCAACAACAGCGTATAAGAATTTTGAAAACCCCGTAGCACTTGAAAATGTAAAGGCAGATGCAGGTCTTGATATCGGGCTTACATTAATCGGTATGCATCTTAAAAGCGTTGCTGTACCTGTAAGATTGTCGCTCAATAAAATAGGCGAAGCAACTATTGTCGCTGCAAGAACAAGACCGAAATTTATCGGCGGCGCAAGAGCAAAGTATGAATAAATATTATTTCTTAATTCGATTTGGTGGTATATGTGATTTTAACTGAACGTAAAAGACTTCGTCTTGCAGATTACGATTATTCGTCAGTCGGTGCTTATTTTATTACTCTTTGCACTAAAAATAAAGTAAAAAATCTTTCCCGCATCATCGTAGGGGACGGGTTGCCCGTCCCGAAAAATACAGTATATGGTGATGTAGTCAAAGAGTATATAGACGAAATTAAAGTCAGATATTCTGGTGTTTATGTTGATAAGTTTGTTATTATGCCAAACCACATACATATGATTGTTGTGATTTCGCAAAGCGGGACGGGTAACCCGTCCCCTACGATAAGTACAGTAATGGGTTGGTTTAAATATCAGACTACCAAAACAATAAATAAACTACGTTCTTCTCCGTCAGAAAGTTTCTGGCAAAGATCATATTTCGACCATATCATAAGAGGGCAGCAGGACTATGACGAACAATGGAGATACATTGACGAAAATCCCATAAGATGGATGCATAAAGTATAATATCAAAATACCTTGCCAAAGCAAGTGTATTATGATATAATATATAAGTTAATTTTTAAATTATTTTATTTTAAGGATGGTATCTATGTCAGGACATTCAAAATGGAGTACAATCAAACGTAAAAAAGAAAAAACAGACGGCGCAAGAGCAAAAGTTTTCACTAAAATCGGCCGTGAAATCGGTGTTGCTGTTAAAAACGGCGGACCCGACCCTGCAGTAAACACAAAACTTAAAGACGTAATTGCAAAGGCTAAAGCAAACAACGTGCCTAACGATAATATCGAAAGAATCATCAAAAAGGCTGCAGGCGAAGCAGGCGGAGATAATTTCGAAGAAATCGTATACGAAGGCTACGGTCCGTCAGGTATTGCTGTTATCGTTGAAACACTTACAGATAACAGAAACCGTACAGCAGGTGACGTGCGTCATTACTTTGATAAATACGGCGGAAATATGGGTCAGTCAGGTTGCGTTTCTTTTATGTTCAGCCGTCAGGGTGTTATCATTATTGAAGCTGAAGGCGTTGACGAAGAAAAACTTATGGAAGATGCACTTGAAGCAGGCGCAGTAGACTTCATTGCAGAAGACGATATCTTTGATATCCGCACAGAACCCAACGATATGGGCGCAGTACGCGATGACCTTGAAGCAAAAGGCTACAAATATGTTTCTGCAGAAGTTGAATATGTTCCTTCAACATACACAAAGCTTACAAACGAAGACGATATCAAGAACATGACAAAAATGCTTGATATGTTCGAAGATAACGATGATGTTCAGAATGTTTACCATAACTGGGAAACTGACGAGGAATAATTTATGTTGTTTTTACGTTATCTGATGGCGGTGATAATGTTGATTCCCAATATTATAGGCTGTGTTTTTGGTGATTATGCATTTCCGGCTGTCAGCCGTGAGGGGGCATATCTTTTCTGCTACTTTGTAGGTAATGAAACAGAGCAGCAGAGAATTCATCTTGCCGTAAGTAAAGACGGATATAATTTCAAGGCTCTTAATAATAATGAACCTGTAATTATTCAGCAAAAAGGCAAAAAGTGCGTGCGTGACCCGTATATTTTCAAGGGTCAGGATAATTGTTATTATATTATCGGCACAGATATGAACGCCCTTGAAGGCTGGACCTCCAACCATGCACTTGTTACATGGAAGTCTGAAGACCTTGTTAACTGGACTGATGAAACAATTATAGACATCAGAGATTTGGGTGGTGAATTCACAAACACCACAAGAGCATGGGCTCCTCAGGCAATCTGGGATGCGGAAAAAGAAATGTATATGGTGTACTGGGCACACTCAACTGTTGAAAACGACATTGCAGGCCACTATTACGCATATACAAAAGATTTCAGAACTTTTGAAACCGAGCCGAAGCCGTTGTACGGCAGAGAGGGTATTCAGTGCATTGATGCCGATATTATATTCAATGAAGCAGACGGATATTATTATCTTTATTTCAAGCATGATGAAGACCAGACAATAGCTTATGTCAAATCAAAGAATCTGACAGGACCTTACGATACAGAGCCCGTTGTATGTTCTCTTTCAAAGCATGGCGTTGAGGGAAGCACGATGTTCAATATAACAGGCACAGATGCGTGGATAATGCTTATGGATGAGTACGGCACAGGTCATTTCTTTGCACAGATGACAAGAGATTTCAAAAACTTCAAAGCCGTAAATCCCAACAGCTATAAAATGGACCATTTAAGCCCGCGTCACGGCTCAATCGTTGCAATAAGTGATGAAGAATATGACAGACTTGTTGAACACTATGGCGTAGAAAAATAATAATATTTTACCCTGCAGAGTGTGTGGCTTTGCAGGGTTATTTTTTATCAGAGTTAAAGGTAAACAATATTTTGAATGCAAAGTGCATAGTGCAGAGTGCAAATTTGCGGGTGGGCAAAGCCCACACCCAAACATAATAGCGTCGCAGACCCGAAACTCTGCATTTTGCACTAAATTATAATTTATATGTAACTAACCTTGCCATTTTGCTGTCATCCTTGAGCGAAAGCGAAGGATCTCAAAATGGCAACACATAAAGCATTTCCAAACGAGATTCTTCTCTGTCGCTCGAGAATGACACGTTTGGAAATATCAACGATAAATTATAATTTATCGCTATGTCTAAAACATTATTGTAGGGCGGGGGCTTGCTCCCGCCGTTTGTTATTTTGCATAAGATTTGGCGGCAGGACCAAGGCCCTGCCCTACGAGTGTTAAAATTAAATTGAGATTTCGTAGGGGTCGGCGTCCTCGACGACCCGTTAATTTATGCGTAATTTTCAGGCGGACGCCCAATGGGCGCCCCTACGATGTTAAAATTAATTGTGCGATAAATTATAATTTATCTGTGAGTTTAAAAGTGAGCGTTGCCTTCCTCTGACGAGGAAGGTGGATTTTTTGTGCTTGCACAAAAAAGACGGAAGGAGAGAAACATCAAAAATATAACTACCCCTCAGTCTT
>JAGBHV010000051.1 GCA_017935325.1 Clostridia bacterium | reverse complement strand
GGAGCTGTAGCAAAACGATTTTTTAAATCGGGATGTCTACAGCTCTGTTTTTGTATCAAAATATTGAAATTTAATAGCAAATATCCTCAAAATGAGCACACTTAATAAGAGGTCATGCCTCCTTGTGTGGATAACTATTCGATTTTTGTTTAACTAAGCTGAAAGTTTGCCGTGAAGCTGCGTTCCGGTTCTATTGTCTTGGATTTTATGATGATATTTGTTGATATTGTAAGCAATGGCAAGGAGTGTAATTTCGGTTGAAACCTTTTCGTTTCCTCTAAGTAAAAATTGTCTGAATTTGTAATTTTCTTTGATTACTCCAAAGGCTCCTTCCGACTGTATGCTTCTGTTTGTTCGTAGTAATATTCCAAGTGGAGAAGTTATGTTTTTTAATGATTTCTTCCGCTGTTCAATAAATTTCTTCGACAAACTTATCTTACGATTACCTTTAGCTCTTGTACATGACTTTTTGTACGGACAACCCTCGCAATTTTCACATTCATAATATGTGATTTCGCTTTCAAATCCTGATTTGCTTTTCCTTGTTCCCATGTACACCGCTTTTAGCTTTTTGCCGTTTTGACAAGTATACTCATCATTTTCTTCGTCGTATTTCATGTTTTCTCGAAGTGCCATATTGTTTTTGAATTTTCGCGTTTTAGACCGTTCATAGTTTTGCGGTTTTATGTAACAATTTTGTTCTTTATTCTCGAAATATGTGTAGTTCTCTTCACTTTCATAACCTGCATCTGCAGTTACATCCTGATATCTTCTTCCGAGATTTCTTTCCATTTTTTCAATTAACGGTATTAAAGTTAGTTGGTCACTTCGCTCGCTTGATATATCCAAACCTGTTATGTATTCTCCCTCAACAGCCAATTGCAAATTGTATGCGGGTTTTAACTGTGCATTCCTCATATGATCTTCTTTCAAGTGCATAAAAGTCGCATCAGGATCTGTTTTAGAAAAACTGTTCCTACCATCAAATGTTGATTGATATCTTTCGTATTTTGCTTTTCGTGTCAACATTTCAGAGAGTATTTCAATATCTCTCTGGAGCTCAGTTTTTCTTTTTCCTCTGCCATGTACAAATTCAAAATCCACTTTCTTGTTCAAAGATTCAAGAGTTTCTTCGTAAGAGCCGCAATTCAACATATATTTAGTGCATAATTCAGAGTGGAAACTTTCTAATTTTTCAAGCAAACGAATTTCATATTTATTGGTACTTTTCTTCCAAACAAAACTATATTTGTTTGCATTAGCTTCGATTTTTGTTCCGTCAACAAAAAGATGTTCAAATTTTATCTCGTTAAGTTCATAAAGCTTTTTAACTAATTGATTAAAAATATCATCTTTACATTGACTCAATCTTTGACTTCGGAATCTTGCTATTTCAAAATGAGTTGGTGCCTTTTCACCATTTAAGAGCCAAATGAAATTGATATCTCTTTTGCAAGCAGTTCTAATATCTCTACTTGAATATATACCTTGCATATTGGCATAAACCAGTATCTTGAGAAGGGTGCGAGGATGTGTTGCGTATTTTCTTCCTTTGTGTGAATACGTATTGTATAGACAGTTTAATTCCATTTCCTCGATTAATTTTTCCGCAAGTCTTACACTGTCATTTTGGGGAATAATTTTTTCTGCAAATTCTTCTGAAATTAATAGTTGAATATTTCTTTCCATTTTGGTATAATCTCCTTGTGGTGTTATTGTTTTTCGCAATTCAATTATACCAAAAAATGAGGACTTTTGCAATTTGCAATCGTCCTCATTTTTTACGCTTCGCGAGCTGCATTTTGCTACAGCCTCGTTTGTCTTGGAATTAATTTATTAATACATTCCCATTCCGCCGCCGGGCATACCTGCCGCGGGAGCAGCTGCAGCATTGGGGTCTTCCTTGTCTGCAACAATGCTTTCTGTTGTGAGCACCATACTTGCAACTGAAGCTGCATTCTGGAGAGCACTTCTTGTAACCTTTGCGGGGTCAACAATACCTGCTTCTACCATATCAACATATTCTTCAGTAAGAGCATTGAAACCAACACCGGGTTTGTTGCCTTTGATTTTGTCAATAATAACACTGCCTTCAAGTCCTGCATTTGCCGCAATCTGTTTAACGGGTTCTTCAAGAGCCTTGAGGATGATTTTAACACCTGTTTTTGCATCGGGTTCAGCTACTTCGTCAATTGCTTTTTCAACTGCACCGATTGCATTGATGTATGAAGTACCGCCACCTGCGATAATACCTTCTTCAACGGCTGCTTTTGTAGCTGCAAGAGCATCTTCAATTCTGAGCTTCATTTCTTTCATTTCGGTTTCGGTTGCAGCACCAACCTTGATTACTGCCACACCACCTGCAAGTTTAGCGAGTCTTTCGAGAAGCTTTTCTTTGTCAAATTCGCTTGTGGTTTCTTCAATCTGTGCTCTGATTACGTTAACTCTGTCTTTGATTGCATCAGCATCACCAAGACCGTCAACAATAATTGTGTTTTCTTTCTGAACTTTAACCTGCTTTGCACGACCGAGCATATCGAGAGTTGTGTCTTTGAGTTCGAGACCGAGCTCATCACTGATAACCTGGCCGCCTGTGAGGATAGAAATATCCTTGAGCATTTCTTTTCTTCTGTCGCCAAAGCCCGGAGCTTTAACTGCCACACAGGTAAATGTACCTCTGAGCTTGTTAACGATGAGAGTTGTAAGAGCTTCGCCTTCAATATCTTCAGCAATGATAACGAGTTTTTTACCCTGCTGTACAATCTGTTCGAGAAGGGGAAGAACGTCCTGAATGTTGGAGATTTTCTTATCTGTGATAAGAAGATATGCATCGTCAATAACAGCTTCCATTTTTTCAGTATCTGTTACCATATAGGGCGAAATATATCCGCGGTCAAACTGCATACCTTCCACAACATCGCAGTATGTTTCAGCTGTTTTTGATTCTTCAACAGTGATAACGCCGTCACTTGTAACTTTTTCCATAGCGTCGCTGATGAGTTCGCCAATGTATTCGTTTGCGGCAGATACAGAGGCAACTCTTGCGATGTCTTCCTTACCGCTTACCTTTTTGCTGTTTGCGGCAATGTATGCAACAGCGGCTTCAACAGCCTTCTGAATACCTTTTTTAACAATCATGGGGTTAGCACCTGCGGCAACGTTTTTGAGACCTTCTCTGATAATTGCCTGTGCAAGAAGTGT
>JAGBHV010000050.1 GCA_017935325.1 Clostridia bacterium | reverse complement strand
ATCTCACTTGTTTCTGGTGCCGGTGACCGGACTTGACGGCGTTCGCTTCGCTTGCCGTCACGGCAACGATTATAATCGGCTTCGCCGATGGCGGTTCAAGTCCTTCGTATTTTTATATAAAAACAAAAAACAAGCAAAACGCGTTAGCATCTCACTTGTTTCTGGTGCCGGTGACCGGACTTGACGGCGTTCGCTTCGCTTGCCGTCACGGCAACGATTATAATCGGCTTCGCCGATGGCGGTTCAAGTCCTTCGCATTTTTATATAAAAACAAAAAACAAGCAAAACGCGTTAGCATCTCACTTGTTTCTGGTGCCGGTGACCGGACTTGAACCGGTACGATGTTGCCACCGAGGGATTTTAAGTCCCTTGCGTCTGCCTATTCCGCCACACCGGCAAAGGTGTTTACTTTAATTAATATTCAGTTGCGACTGAAATATTAACAGGAAATATTATAAATCAAATATTTCATCTTGTCAAGGAAAATCCACATCAATATCAAATAATATTTACATTTTATTTAATTTTTCACAAATGCAATTCAATTTCTTGCGTTTATTATTACTTTTCCGAGGGGGTGTGAATTTGTCTTCTGATATTTTTATTTTCAAGCGTGTCGAAAAAAAGTATTTTCTGTCGCCGCAGCAAGTAAATATGCTGATGAAAAAAATCGGTCATCTTGTAAAGCCTGACGACCACGGAGAAAGTACAATCTGCAGTCTGTACCTCGACACTCCCGACAACCTCCTTATCCGTAATTCCATTGACACTAAAGCATACAAGGAAAAATTACGCTTACGAAGCTACGGAACACCGCAGAAAAAAGACAGAATATTTCTTGAAATCAAGAAAAAATTAAACGGTGTTGTTTACAAGAGAAGGGTTGCCTTACCGCTTGAAGAAGCGATGGATTACATTTTCACTCTCCAAAAACCGTTTGATTCACAGATAATGCGTGAAATAGATTACGCAATGAATTTTTATAATCACCCAAAACCTAAAATGCTTGTAGCCTACAGAAGAATGGCATATTTTGCAGAAGATATTCCGGGGCTCAGAATCACTTTTGATTCAGAAGTACGATACCGCACAACTGACCTTGAACTTGATTCAGGCGACTCAGGCACTAAAATCCTGCCCGACGACGTGATAATTATGGAAATCAAAACAGGCGGTGCAATGCCTGTATGGCTTTCACATGCACTTGATGAATGTAAAATTTTCCCCAGGTCTTTTTCAAAATACGGAACAGCTTACAAGCAAACTTTGACAAAATAAGGAGTTACAGATATGTTAGATATTTTCAGCGCAATCGACGTTAAAACTGCAGGCGGTTATTTTATCTGCCTTTTATTTGCACTCATCTGCGGTATTATCGCAGCAATTACTTCTTCCTTCCGCAACAAAACATCAAAGAGTTTTGTTATAGCACTTATTCTTCTTCCCGTTATCGTTGAAACTGTTATTGTTATGGTAAACGGTAATGTAGGCACAGGTGTTGCGGTTATGGGTGCTTTCTCACTTGTACGTTTCCGTTCAGTGCCCGGAAAAGCAAGAGATATTGCTGCAATTTTCCTTGCAATGACAGCAGGTCTGACCTGCGCTACAGGCTATGTTGCAATGGCAGTTATTTTCACACTTATAGTGGGTTTAATCACCATTGTAGCCTCCCTTATTTTTGTCAAAGACCACAACGCAATGGAACTTCGCATTACAGTGCCCGAAAGCCTTAACTTCTACGGTGAATTTGACGATATCTTTAAAAAATACACAAATTCTCACCGTCTTATGAAAGTTAAAACAAGCAACATGGGCAGCCTTTATAAATTGTTTTATAAAATCGATTTGAAAGACAAAAATAAGACTAAAGAATTCATCGATGATTTGCGTTGCCGTAACGGAAATCTCGAAATCTCAATTAACGAACAGATAGAAGGCATTGAAGAATTATGATTAAAAAAATAATATCATTACTTTGCTCAGTTTTATTGACATTGTGCCTGTTTTCATCCTGCAAAAAAGACGGTAGCAACGGCACTGCAGAAAATTCCTCAGGAAGCGAAAACCCGGCATCTTCTGACTTCTCTTTTACAGATAACGACCTTGATGCTTCATATGATAAAATTTCAGCCAAGAAAATTGATGTTTCCGAAACACAGACTATCACAAAGGGCGGAACGTATATTTTAAGCGGTAATCTTACCGACAAAGCTTTTTCAGTTGAAGTAAGCAAAGAAGAAAAAGTACGGCTTGTTCTCAACAATGTTTCCGTCAACAACTCAACAGGCCCTGCCCTGCTGATAAAATCTGCAAAAAAAGTTTTTCTTATTCTTGAGGACAATACCGAAAATACATTTTCTGACGCAAGCAATTACATCCTTACAGAGGACGGCAGTTCTGTGGATGCAGCAATTTTCAGCAAAGAAAAGCTGACTATCAACGGCAACGGAAAGCTGACTGTAAACGGTAATTACAAGCACGCAATCGTTTCGAAAGACGATGTTGTGGTGGCAAGCGGTACACTTGATATCACCTCAAAGGGTGTGGGAATTCTCGGTAAAGACAGCGTGAAATTTGCAAACCCTGACATTAAAATCAATGCAGGCACAGACGCAATACGCGGAGATAATGCTGACGATGCCAATCTCGGATTTGTTTATATTCAGAACGGCACATATAACCTTGTTGCAAAGAATGATGCTATTCAGTCAAGCAGTATAATTCAAATTGCCGACGGTAAAATCAACGCTTCAGCAGGTTCAGATATTGTATACAACCCTGAAAGCGAAGAATCTCAGAAAGGTTTAAAAGCATCAAGCGATATCATCATTAAAAACGGCTCAATAAGAATTGATTCAACTGATGACAGCATTAATTCAGAAGCATCCGTTACAATTTCAGGCGGTACAATAAACCTTGCAACAGCTGACGATGCAATCCATGCCGACAACGCTATAGAAATCTCTGACGGCACAATCAACGTTGTAAAAAGCAACGAGGGCTTTGAATCAGGCAAAATTTCCGTTTCAGGCGGTAAAATTGACCTTACTTCAACAGACGATGGTATTAATGTAACAGATGCAGAGTCTTCATTTTCCATGTCTGACGGATATCTATCCATCCGCGCAGGCGGTGACGGAATCGACTCCAACGGCGCAATCAGCATCAGCGGCGGTGTAACGTTAATCAGTGGTCCTGAAAATAACGGCAACGGCTCATTTGACTATTCAACAAAAGCTTCTGTCACAGGCGGTATTCTTGTTGCACTCGGCTCAAACGGCATGATGCAGAATTTCTCGCAAGCTGAAAATCAAGGAGCAATACTTTATACATTCAAGTCAGCTCAGCCTGCATCAACTTCCTTCGCTTTATGCGACAGCGAAAATAAGGTAATTGTTTCTTTCACCCCTGAAAAATCATACTCATGCGCACTTGTGACCGCACCTGAAATCAAAGAAAACAATTCATATAAAATTGTTACCGGTATAACGGTTAAAGATACCGACGTCAACGGCTATGTTCATAACGGCACGGGAAGCGGCGGCACAGTACAGGATACTATTGAAATGACTTCTTCTCTCTACGGCGAAGGAAGTATGATGGGCGGTGCAATGCCCGGAGGTCACGGTGGCGGTATGGGCGAACGAAGACCTGGCGGAGAAAGACCCGACCCCAACGGCAATGTGCCGGAAAAGCCGCAAGGAAGACCTGATAATGAACCGGGATTTTTCAGCGGAATGTAAAATTCAATAAAACCGAAGGCAGAGAATACCTGAAAGTTCTCTGCCTTATTTTTTTATGATGCTTTCATTTTAAGTTTTAATTTGTCCGCAATCATTGCGATGAACTCTGAATTAGTCGGCTTACCTCTCGAATTCTGGATAGTATAACCGAAATAAGATGAAAGCACATCCACATCTCCCCTGTCCCAGGCAACTTCAATAGCATGCCTGATTGCTCTTTCAACCCTTGAGGGAGTAGTTCTGAATTCTTTAGCTACAGTAGGGTAAAGAAGCTTTGTTACAGAATTCATCATATCATCATCCTCAATAGCAAGAATAATCGATTTTCTTAAATACTGATAGCCCTTGATATGCGCAGGCACACCAATCTGATGCATAATTTCTGAAATTGTAACTTCAAGGTCATCTTCTTTTCTTTCACGTGCAACACGCGTTCCCGCTACATTCCAGCTTACAATCTGCTTGATTCTCTGTGCTAACATCTGATTATCAAAGGGCTTTATCATATAATAGTCCGCACCGTTCTGCAGTGCTTCGTTTTCTATTCTCTGATTATCCACTCCCGAAATCATAAATATAACAGGTTTTTTGGAAAAACGTTTAACCTGCAATTCCTTAAGAACTCCAAGACCGTCCATATGCGGCATAAAAGTATCCATAACAAGAACGTCCGCCGACACCTTCTCAAGCTTTTTTATTACCTCATTTCCGTCTTTCGGAACAAGAATTACCTCCATACCGTTTTCTTTGAGTACTGCAGAACACTTTTCTCCGTTTTGTGTTCCTTCCTCTGCTAACATCACTCTGATTACCTTTTCCATATTTTTCCTCCTGAATAATTTTATTTTTCGACAAGCAATTACCATTAATTGCCATTTCTTGATTATATTACCATAAAATGGTAAATTTGACAATAGCAAATAATCATTTTTTTCTTAAATATTATATTTTTTATCGCAAAAAAATATAATTTCAGATATTATTCGACAAATCAGAGTTATAATATTCATTTTATAGGGATTCTGATGACTGAATTCATACTTTAGTCACAAAACCGCAACATTTAATTAATTTTAATTTTTTTTACATTGTATTTTCTTTATTAAAGTGATACTATATATATGTAAATAATATAACATCAAAGGAGGGTCGTACATGTTGGAGATGCTTTTTGAACTTATCGAAAAAATCCTTGTATGGGCAGAAGCAAGTGCTGAAGCTCAGCAGATAGTATCAGAAATTTTCGATTGGCTCCTCGGTATTGCAGGCTAATTCTTCTTCAGGGCTCTAAAAATTGTAACACTATACACTATAAAATCACCGGAATCATAAAATGATTCCGGTGATTTTATGTGAATATAGAAAAACAGCTTTCGGTTTTAAAAACCGAAAGCTACAGTTTGTCGAAAAAATAATTTTCGACAAACTGTGAGACTGGTGAGAAATCTGCAGAATGACATTTTTGAACCCCGAAGATGTACAAGGGTACTTCGAGAGGGTGAAAAAATGGCAAATATATGCAAAAAGTGGGTGATATTCGATGTATCACCCACTTTTCAATTACTGTTTTTCTGATTTAAATACTGACTGTTAATTTCTGAAATATCTGCATATATGCTTATGCGGGTTTATCGACAGTCTGAGGCTTTCGGAAAAACCGAAAGCTGTTTGTATTTAGTCAACTGATTTTAAACTTTCAACCATGTCAATACGTTTTATAACAAAGTGCATTACCACATTTACAATAATTGCAAAGACAAGGGTCATTCCTACTGCAAAAACGTAACTCAACGGTTCAATTACTCTGCCGAACATAACTACGTTTACTTCAGCCTGACCGACAACAAGGCGATGCAGATAAACACCGATAATCAGACCTACGACAATAGCAATTGCCGTAATTATATAATTTTCACGGCTTACATAAGATGTGGATTCTCTGTCGTAGAAACCGAGTACTTTCAGCGAGGCTATCTCACGTCTTCTTTCATTGATATTAATACTCGTCAGAGTATAAAGCACAATGAAAGCAAGAAGCGCCGCAGAAATAATAAATATCGCGATAACAAGGTTAAGGCAATCGAACAGTTCATCAAAAGTATTGATTGTCTGCTCAGCATCAACCACGGCATTGATATCATTATATTTCATAAGCTCAGTGGCTACAGTTTCAACCTTCTGCGTACCTCTTATTCCGTCTGCATATTTTGCATACATATAGTTATAGTAAACAGGCTTCTGGAAAATCTGGCTGTACAGGGCAGGCGACATATATGCATAGTGATATGCATAGTTTTCAACTATACCCGTTACGGCTACCTTGATTGTAAGTTCATCATTAAACTTAAGGTCAACAATATCACCAACATTGACTTTTGCGCGTTTTGCGAATTTTTCGGTAATCACAACGCCGTTATTATCGAGTTTGTATTTTTTATCTGTTGTTCTTGACCTGAGATCAACATATTCGGAAAGTTTTTCTGCCGACTGCGGAACAAGAAGATACACATTTAATGAATCTTCTGATTTATCCGATGAGCCTTCAACCGTTCTGTTATAGAACATCATTGCGTCTTTAATGTTCTTGTTTTTAAGAACATTATTATAAATAGCGCTTTCATTCGGTGAAATCTGACTGTTCTTAAGTGCAATCTGTGCATCAAAGGAGCTTACACCGCCCTCACCGTACTGTGAAGTCAGAATCTGATTGATTGAGTCATTAAGGCCAAAGCCTGTAAGCAAGAGTGCCATACAGCCGATAATACCAAAGAAAGTTACAAACACTCTCTTCTTGTTTCTGAAGAGGTTTCTTGTTGTAACCTTAGCAGAGAAGTTCATACGTTTCCAGATAAAAGGAATTTTTTCAAGGAAAACTCTTCTGCCGGATTTCGGAGCTTTTGCACGCATAAGGTCTGAGGGTTTTGCCGCCATTTCCTTTCTGCAGGAAAGGTATGTTGCAATCGTTGTGCTTGCAACCGAAAAAACTGTTCCCAGAATAATTAATTTTGTCGGGAAAAGAATTACAAGTTCGGGCAGCTGGAAAACAACCTCATATGCCGTCATAATTGCATTCGGATAAGCATAGAAGCCTGCAATCAGACCGATTAATGATCCGATAAAAGTTGCAACAAGAGAATAAATAAGATATTTTGCTCTGATACTGCTGTCTTTAAAGCCCAATGCTTTGAGAGTACCTATCTGCGTTCTGTCTTCATCTACCATTCTTGTCATTGTTGTAAGAACAACCATTGCCGCAACAAAGAAGAAGAATACGGGGAAAACCTTTGCGAAAGCCTCAATATTACCTGAAGTCTGCCCATAGTTTTCATAACCGGGAAGCATTGTTCTGTTATACACATTCCATTTCGGGTTAGTTGATGCTTCTTCAAGCTTTGCCTTAGCTTCTTCTATATCGTATTTTGCCTCATCAAGCTTTGCATACGCTTCTTCATATGCTTCGTTATATTCAACATCATATTCAGCAAGCTTTTCTTTACCTTCGGCAATTTCTTTTTTCTTTCTTTCAATCTGTGCTCTTGCCTCAGCCGCGCTGCTTGCTATCTGGGACTGTCCGCCTGAAATCTGACCTGCATATTTATCAAGTTCTTTCTTTGCCGCCTCAAGATTTGCTTTTGCCCCCGGGAGATTATCATTAATTGTTTTTATCTCCATAACGTTTGCCGTGTAGGAGCTTGCAACCTGTCTTCTCTCTTTTTTCTTTTCGGCAAGCAAGGTTTTCAACGCTGTCAGTTCAGGGTCTTCAGGTGTGGTAACAGTCTCGCCTGATTCATCCGTTGTGGGCTCTGATACATCAGGTTGCGGGAACTCATCAATCTGTCTCTGAATTTCATTGATTTCTTCCTTCAGGTCAGCCATTTGTTGATTCTGCTCGACTACAGTTTTCTGCAATTCCACAACTCTTGCTTCATTTTCCTGTACCTGACGATTGCCTTCTTCCCATTGCTTATATTTTTCATTATATTCTTTCTGTCCGCTTGAAAGCTCATTTTGCTTTGATGATAAAAGAGCCTCGAGCTGTGCTTCAGCAGCAGCAATTTCAGCATCACCGTTCTGCACAAGATTTCTGTAATATTCAAGCTCTGTAAACGCGTCACCAAGCTCCTGCTCAACTTCTTTTTTCTTTTTCTCGTATTCCGCTTCGCCTTCAGCTAACTGTTTTTTATAAACAGATGTAACTTCATCCACACGCACTTTGAGCTGGTCTGCTGAAATTGACTGTATTTTTTCTATCACAGGCTCAACATGATTATAATATTCTTCAGAGAAAGGATAGAAATCATCTGCACCTTCAACAGTTGCACATATTTCCGTATAATAATCAATTTTAAATGCGCTTTCGGGAATGTAAATAAAACATCCTAACGAACCGCTGCCTACATCTGTTCTGCCTCTTTCAAAAGAAATATACCTCGGAGTTCTTATAACGCCTACAATTTTATATTCGGTAATTTTAAGTTTATTCTCTATGTTCTCTTCTATACCGACCATCTTGATGGTTTTACCGATTTCAAAGCCTTTCGGTGTTGCCATATCGCTCTGGTCAATAAGACACTCGTTTTCTTTTTCAGGGAGTCTGCCGTCAATCAGCGTAAGTCTGTTGATATAATCCTTGTTTTTCTTGCCGTAATTATATTGATACGCAAGGTCAAGATCAAGACCGTACGCACGGCAAATGGACTGACTTCCGTCTACCGTTGCCGCAGTTCTTCCGTCTACCACAACAGTACCATCGGCAAATTTCGAACCGACTACCGATTCTACGCCATCAATTTTTTTTACCGCCTCAACGTCTTTTTCATTAAAGCCTACAGATGATATCATCCAGATATCCATAAGATTATTATTGTTATAATAATCAACAGCAGTCTGTTTCATATCAGGACCTGCCGCACTGATACCTGCATAAAAGCTGATTCCGACTGCCACAATTGCGATGATTGAAATGAATCTGGCTTTATTCTTCTGTATAGAACGCAGGGCTTCTTTTATTAAACCTTTGCTCATTTACCAAACAATCCTTTCAACATCCACCGGATTACGGTTTATTTTAATTGAGTTGATTTTTCCGCTACCCATGGAAATAATTCTGTCAGCCATCGGTGCAATAGCCTGGTTATGGGTAATAACAATTACTGTCATACCTGAATCACGGCTTGCTTCCTTAAGCAGCTTTAATATTGTAACACCTGTTTTGTAGTCAAGTGCACCTGTCGGTTCATCGCAAAGAAGAATTTTCGGGTTTTTCGCCAATGCTCTTGCAATTGAAACACGCTGCTGTTCACCGCCTGAAAGCTGTGACGGGAAATTATCAAGTCTGTCACCCAGTCCCACCATTTCAAGCACAGTAGCTGCATCAAGTGCATTACGGCTCATCTGCGTTGCAAGTTCAACATTTTCAAGTGCAGTAAGGTTAGGAACAAGATTGTAAAACTGAAAAACAAAACCTACGTCATGTCTGCGGAATTCTGTAAGTTTTCTGTTATTAAGAGATGTAATCTGCACACCGTCGATAATAACCTCACCTGAAGTTGCATTATCCATACCGCCGAGAATATTAAGAGCCGTTGTTTTTCCCGAACCGCTGGCACCGACAATTACGCAGAATTCACCCTCTTCAACAGTAAAGCTTACGTCATCTACTGCTTTTATTTCAATCTCTCCTGATTTATAAATCTTACTGACATTATTGAACTGAACATAACTGTTTTTTGTTTCCATTTTGTTTAACCTCCTATAATGCTCTGCAACACCTGATTTGCCACGGGAATTGCCGCAGTTCTTGCAGTGCTGCTTGAATCTTCAATCATAACTACTACGGCATAGGGGAAATCCTGCCTTTGAGAAAACCCCACAAACCATACGTTGTTACCCGTTTCATCATCGCCGACTTCTGCCGTACCTGTTTTTCCGCACATTTCAAGATTCGGAAAAACTGAATCACCGTAATAATTAACAACATTAGAACGCATAAGTTCTTTTAACTTGTTTGCCGTAAGTGAATTTAGTTTTATATCATCTGCTGTTTTTGCAGATGCTTTATACATAGGAAAGCCCTGCTGTGTTGTTATTGATTTAACATAAAAAGGTTTTACTGCCTTGCCGTCGTTTGCAATTGCGCCCATAAGTGTCATCATCATACACGGGTTTGCAGTAGTTGTATACTGACCAATACCTGCCCAGCCAAGGTCAATATCAACTGCACCTGATAAATCTATGTTGCCTTCGCTCAACGGAACTTTATCCACTTCAAAGGATGCTGAAAAGCCCATGTTTTCTGCCGTTTTCTGCAGCTTTGTTTTGCCAAGTTCAATTGCAAGCTGTGCATAAACCGAGTTGCATGAATTATTAAGTGCCTTTTCAAAATCAAGTGTTCCGTGTACGCCGTTACATATAACGGCAGTTGAGCCGACCTCGTATTCACCGTCACAGGTAAATGTTCTTGAATAAACATCAGGTATGTTTTCAATAGCACACGCAGATGTTACTATTTTAAAAATTGAACCGGGAGTAAACGAAGCAGAAAGGAATTTATTAAGATATGCACCTTTGTAATCATCGCTGTTCATTACTTCTTCGTCAGGTTTATTCTGCGGGTCATAAGAAGGAGTTGATACCATGCAGATGATTTCACCTGTTTTATAGTTATAAACTCCCACAGTACCTTTTCTGCCGTAAAGAGCGTTATATGCCGTTTTACAGACACCGGCATTGAGAGTAAGATTAATATCATTACCTATTCCGTATTTTTCAAGATAATATGTGCCTGAAACAATGTTATATCCCGTCAGTTCAGATTCATATAAAGCGTGAACACCTGTTGACATAAAGCCTTCCGTATCACCAACGGCATGCAGAGTTGCCATTCTGACTGCATAATCATCGCTGAACATGCGTTTTGAATTTTTTGTCTGTGCTAAAATAACGCCCTCTGAATCATAAATCGTTCCTGCAGAAGCAATCTGACCTCCCGTGTATATGTGCGCATTTGCGCGGTGGGTTGCCCATTGCGAACCGTTGACAAAGAAAGAGACAGCCAGAATAACAACGCCTGCAAGAAAAGCACCGACAACAATCAGCAACAAAAAAGCTCTTTTTACCGTATTATGCATTTGGCTTTCCCTCCTTTTGTAATTATCCCGTAATCTGGGTTTCTCTCAAAGTTTTCGGATATGCTCTCGGGTCTACGCTCTTTATGAATGCAAGCAACGCCCAACACGACATCATACTTGAACCGCCGCGGCTGACAAAGGGCAAAGTAACACCTGTCCACGGCAAAAGGTCCGTAACACCGAAAACATTAAGGCTTGTCTGCACAATCAGCAGACCTGCCGCAGAACAAGCGGCAATAACATAGAATGAAGTTCTTGCAGATTTTGCAGATGCGATAGTATAAACCAGAATCGCTGCAAAAGCAAGTATAACAATAAAGCCTACAAGCAGACCGTATTCTTCACATACCATACCGAAAATCAGGTCTGTCGTTTCAGCGTAAACATCCCTGAGTCTTCCGTTACCGAGACCTACGCCGAAAAGTCCGCCGCTTGCAGAATAAATAAGCACCCTTGTCTGTTGCATTCCCTCTTCATACGGTGTATCCCATATGTGACGGTATGTTGCAAATCGCGCTGCAACAGTGGATTTGAATGAAATAATAAGTATTGCACCGAGCACTGCAGCAACGCAGATTACGGCAATAGTTTTCCAGTCACCTGAACGCATGTAAGCAATAATAAGGAATGTTGCAAAGAAAATAAGTGCCGTACCGAAATCGCGCATCAGGAAAAGTGCACCTATACATCCTGCAGCAAAAACAAGATATTTGAAAACACTCTTTGTTGTCTGCAATTTGTCAAGCGTTGCAGCACCCACAAATATGAAAGCAATTTTTACAAATTCGGAGGGCTGTATTGAAAATGAGCCTATCTGCACCCAGTTTTTTGCACCGTTGTAATCCTGCGCGGCAACAAGGTTAAATGCCAGTGCAGCTGCCGCAATTACCGCTGCAGGCAGACGCAGAAGCGTTACCCTGTCGGAGTTTGCAATAAGCCATCGCATAACCAGAAACAGCAAAACACCGGCTAAAATATATATAAGCTGTTTCATTGCGTAATCAAGGGAAACTGTTGCAATCAGAGATAAACCTATACCTGAAAGGAAAAATGCAATCAGTTCAAGCTCAAACGACTTTTGCTTGAGCAAGGAACGCATGATAAAAACATAAAACCATTCAATAAGGAGAAAAGACAGAAATATGGCAACATACTGCGCATTATCTTCTTCAATTTTTGTCATTACCTGAACGAAAGATAATAACTGAAAAACCGTTACAAGCAGAAGATATCCAAAATATCTGAACGGTTTCACAAGCTTACTTTTTGCCATTCTGTTTCCTCCTTTCTTATATCTGTTCGAATCTTATTTTTGCTCCTCCGATATCAAGGATATCACCGGATTTTAAAACCTTTTCATTCATACAAAGCCTTGAATTGACTCCGACTCCGTTTTGTGAAAGATTCTTCATCCGCCATTTTCCGTCTGCAAAATGAAGCTCCACATGTCTTCTCGAAACTGTAGGCAGATTCATGAAAACATCACAGTCATGGGCTCTGCCGATTGTAAAGAACACTCCGTCAAGGGCAAAAGTTTTTCCGTTGGAAACACTCACGAGTCTGTACTGAGGCACTTTCCCTTTTTCTTTTTTATCGCCGAAATCAGGAGCTGAAAATATATACGTCACTTCACCGAAAGTAACTCTGTCACCATCAGAGAGATGCTCTTTTTTCTTTATTTTCTGACCGTTGAGAGAAATACCGGTTTTTGAATCCGTATCAAAAATCACCCACGTATTTTTTCTTCTTGAAACCACGCTGTGGAAACGTGAAACGGTAGGATAATTGAGCACTATATCGCACGACTGACTTCTGCCGATTGACGTTTCCCAATAATGCAACGGTACTGCTTCACCCGATTGCTCGTTAACAAGAAAAGCTACCGTTTTTGCTTTTGGTCTCTTATAGAAAAGCGAAAGAACGCATCCGAATATTATTATGAAAGCTAATACAGGAAAAACAAAACGTACATATTCCTCAAAAAGTTCCATCTGAACACATTCCTCCCCTATTTTATAGTTAAAGTAATTATATAACATATGAAAAAAAAGGTCAACCGAATAGAGCCGGATTTTAATAACTTTTAAAGAATATTTAATAAATTCTTGATATGTTTGCGGATTTGTCATATAATGGATGTAAAGGAGATGTTTAAAATGAGTATTGAAAAAATTTTTTACGGTGCAACTTCAAGAGGAGAAGACGTATACAAGTATATTATCACAAATAAGAACGGTCTGATAGCGGAAATTATTTCATACGGTGCAACGCTTGACAAGCTTTACGTACCTGACAAGGATAACGTTCTTGACGATATTCTTATCGGTTTTGATGACATTGCCGGCCACGAAACACGTTCGGATTATCAGGGAATGACTGTAGGCCGATATGCAAACAGAATTGCAAAAGGTAAATTTACAATCGACGGCAAGGAATATGAAGTAACTCACAATGAAGGTGAAACATGTCTTCACGGTGGCGGAGAATTTTCACATAATGTATGGAGAGGAATTATTGTTGACGATAACAAAGTTGAATTCTCTTTCTTCAGCCCTGACGGTTCAAACGGTTTCCCCGGAAATATGAATGTAACTGTAACCTACACACTTGACGACAGAAACGCTCTTTCAATAGAATACAGCGGTGTTAGCGATAAAAAGACAATTATGAATTTCACAAATCACGCTTATTTCAACCTCGGCGGTTTTGATTCAGGTTCAATCTGCGACCACGAGCTTTACATTGATGCTGATTACTTTACACCCATTGATGCTGACAGCATTCCCACAGGTGAACTCAAGGCAGTTGAAGGAACACCCTTTGACTTCAGAACACCTAAAAAAATCGGCGAAAACATCCACGATGATTACGAGCAGTTGACTTTGGCAAGAGGCTATGACCACAACTTCTGCCTTAACAAAAAAGATGATAATTCTGCAAACGTTGTGGCATACGATGAAAAATCAGGCAGAGTAATGGAAATGTTCACAGACCTGCCCGGTGTTCAGCTTTATTGCGGTAATTTCCTTGATGGTATTGACGGCAAAGAGGGAACAAAAATGAATCAGCACGCAGGCTTCTGCCTTGAAACTCAGGTTTATCCCGACAGCCCTAATCAGAAGGATTTCCCCGACTGCATATACGATGCAGGGGAAGAATACAAAACAAAAACTGTTTATAAGTTTTCTGTAAAGTGAAAAATTTATGCCAATGGGACAATTGAGACATTGTCCCATTGTTTATTATGAGGTAAAAACAATGAATGAAAATATTAATAAAATACTGGATGAAAAATTCGGTTTTGATAATTTGATTTCACTCGCAACATTAACAGATGATACTCCTTTTGTCAGAACTGTAAACAGTTACTATGAAAACGGTGCTTTTTATACCATTACTCATGCACTGACAAAAAAGATGAAACATATTGAGAAAAATCCAAAAGTAGCTGTATGTAGTCCTGAATGGTTTTGCGGTCATGGTATCGGAGAAAACATAGGACATATATGTGATAAAAAGAATACTGAACTTGCTTCAAAACTACGCACAGTTTTTTCAGAGTGGTATGACAACGGTCACACAAACGAAGAAGACCCACATACCTGTATTTTAAAAATCAAGCTTACCGATGCCGTTTTATATTCAAATGGCAAGAAATATGATATTAATTTTAATGACGAAAACTGATTTTTCAGTTGGCTCCACTTGTCAGGGGAGCTGTCGAAAAACGAAGTTTTTTGACTGAGGGGTAGTTTGAATATATTTCATCTCTCCCTCCGTCTTTTTGTGCAAGCACAAAAATCCACCTCCCTCGTCAGATGGAGGCAACGGTCAATTTCAGTTTCACAATAATTTTATAGGATGATAAAAATGAAAAACTACAACAAAGATAACATAAAACTTGCAAAAAATCTTCGCAAAAATCTTACTCCTTGGGAAAGAAAACTGTGGTATGATTTTTTAAGAACTTATCCTGTAAGATTTCAGAGACAGAAAACAATCAGTAACTACATTGTTGATTTTTACTGTGCGAGAGCAAGACTTATCATTGAACTCGACGGTGGAGGTCACTATGAAGAAAAGCAAAAAGAAAAAGATAGCATAAGAACGCAAGAATTAGAAAAAATGAATTTGAAGATTCTGAGATTTTGCAATATTGATATTGATAATAACTTTTATTCCGTATGCGAGCAAATCGATAATACAGTAAAAAGCAGAGTTGACTTTTAAAAATCAACTCTGCTTTTTTATGTTAGGAATTCATTCTGTTCATTGCTTCATCAATTTTACCGTCAAGCATTAAAGGCAAATTTTTACATACCTTTTCGGCAACATCATGTAAAGTTTTGAGTTCATCGTTTGTAAAACGTGAAAGCACCCAATCAGCCAAATCTTCCCATTCAGGCGGTTTCTTGCCCACACCTACTTTTATTCTCGGGAAATTATCGCTGTTTAAATGATATATAATACTTTTTATTCCGTTATGTCCGCCGTCTGAGCCTTTTCTTCTCACGCGGATTCTGCCCACATCAAGAGAAATATCATCGTAAATCACAATGACATTTTCGGGCGGAATTTTATAAAACTGTGCAGCATCTCTCACTGCTTCGCCGCTGTTATTCATAAATGTCTGCGGTTTCATGATAAGGCATCTGTGACCTTTGATATCCACATCCGCAAGCAGAGATTTATATTTTAATCCGTTGATTTTAAAATCAAGCTTATCTGCTAAAAAATCAACGCACATAAAACCTGCATTGTGGCGAGTGAATTCATATTTGTCACCGGGATTGCCCAGTCCGACTATCAGAAATTCAGCACCGCTGCTGCCGAAATCTTTCTTCTTTTTCAATCCGAACATAAATTATTTTTTCATCCTTTTATAGGGTTTTTTCTTTAATACCCAGCCTGTTTTATTTACCTGCCTTGAACGTGCAATTGTAAGTGCATTTTCAGGCACGTCTTCCGTTACTGTTGAGCCTGCCGCAACAAAAGCGTCTTTTCCCACTTTTACGGGAGCAACAAGATTCACTCCGCAACCGATAAACGCACCGTCTTCAATGACAGTTCTGTGTTTATTCGTTCCGTCGAAATTAACTGTTGCACAACCGCAACCTATATTGACATTTTCTCCCACAAAACTGTCGCCTACATATGACAGGTGTGATATTTTTGTATCTGCACCTACAATTGCGTTTTTAAGCTCAACAAAATTTCCGACCCTGGCATTTTCGCCGATGATGCAACCGGGTCTTATTCTCACAAAAGGTCCGATTTCGGCACCTTTTGAAATTTTATTTCCGCCCATAATAATTGTTGACGGGTGAATAATTACATCGCTTTCAATTTCCGCATCTTCCGAAATCACAACACCGTCAGCACAAGGAATTTCCACGCCTGAAAGCATTAACTTTTCAAGAATCTTTTTACGCTTATATTCACCGAATTTCTGCACATCGCAGAGATTTTCTGCGTTTAAGAAATCGTCATTGTTATAGCTTGTAAACTCATTGATTGCATCGAAAGTTTTTACAATGTCTTCAAGAAGAATTTCTTCTTCCTTTTCAAAAGAACAATGTTTTTTCAAGTCCTCAACTGTCACCCACACTGCAGAAAATGAGTTGCAGAAATCCGAAACGACTGCAGTAATCCTTCTCGAATTTTTAAGAAAATTATCATAGGATTTTTCTATTGTATCACTTGAAATAAAAGGACTCGTTCCTTGCGCAATAAATATATCGGAGGCCTCATTCTGCGAAATAAAATTGCGTAATTTTTCAGTTCTTTCTTCTTTTTCAAAAAGGAAAAAGATGTCGTTTATCTCTGCATTACGGACTGAAGCTTTTAAAATTTCACACATAGGTTTAAAAACAATTTCAGCCGAAGACAGACTTTTTTCACTTTCCTTCGACATCTTTTTTTCGCACAGTATCAACGAACATTTTTTCATATTTTTCATGCCCCTTTTCAAAAAATTCAGGTGCATTTATTTTATGAAAAAATTTTCATAATATTACATTGATTCAGGTGCTTCGATTTTAAGAAGATTGAGAATATTTTTAATTGTATCACGTACGCAGATGCAGAGATATGCTCTTGCCTGCATAAGTGATTCATCTTCACAAACAACACGGCATGAATTGTAGAACTTGTGGAAAAGTGTTGCAAGTTCAATTGTGTAACGAGTAATCTTTGCAGGGTCATATTTTTTCACTGCGTCAATAATTTCTTCTGTAAGAGAAGCTAAATGACGGATGATATCTTTTTCTGTTTCATCAGTAAGAAGCTGAAGCTCTGCATCGCTGCAATCACGGATTTCGATACCGTCAGCTTTTAATTTTTTAATGATACTGCAGATTCTTGCATGAGCATACTGACAATAGTAAACAGGGTTTTTGGAGCTCTGTTCAACTGCTAAATCAAGGTCGAAATCCATTTGTGAACCCGCTTCTCTCATGTTGAAAAGGAAACGTGATGCATCAACGGGAATTTCTTCAAGCAAATCAACGAGTGTGATTGCTTTACCTGTTCTCTTTGACATCCTTACAGCTTCACCGTTACGTGTGAGTCTTACCAACTGCATAAGAATAACATCAAGACGTGATGAATCAACGCCGATTGCATCGAGAGCTGATTTCATTCTTGCAACGTGACCGTGGTGGTCTGCACCCCAGATATCAATAGCAATATCAAATTTTCTCACTTCAAGCTTATTGCGGTGGTATGCAATATCAGCTGCAAAATAAGTGGGGTTTCCGTTTGCACGGATAAGAACATCATCTTTAAGCTCAAGCTTATCAATAGCATCCTGAGTTTTGCCCTGAGCTAAAAGCATCTTTGTCTGCACTTCAATGTTTTTATACCAGAGTGCACCGTCTTTCTCGTAAGTAAGACCGTTAGCTTTAAGAAGTTCAATTGTATCTTTAAGCTCACCATCGTTATGAACAATTGATTCATTGAACCATTTATCATACTCAATTCTGTATTTTGAAAGAGTAGCTTTCATATTATCGATGTTTTTCGGAAGAGCATAATCGATAAGTGCTTTTCTTCTTTCATCTTCGCTCTTTTCAAGGTAGCTGTCACCGTGAATATCAGCAAATTCTTTTGCTCTTTCTTTAATGTCTTCGCCGTGGTAGCTGTCTTCGGGAAGAACTATCGCATCTTCGCCTCTGAAAAGCTGCTGATATCTGATATCAAGGGAAAGACCGAATTTTTCAATCTGATTACCTGCATCATTTATATAGAATTCGCGGCTTACATCATAGCCTGCATAATCCATAATCGCAGCAAGGCAGTCGCCTAAAGCACCGCCACGCGCATTACCCATATGCATAGGTCCTGTGGGATTAGCTGATACAAATTCAACATTGACTTTTTTACCCTGACCGTAAGAGGAACGGCCGTAATCTTTTCCGCAATCACGTACATCTTTTAAAATTGCAGAATAGTAAGACGGGCTTAAGTAGAAATTGAGGAAACCGGGTCCTGCAATTTCACATCTTTCCAGATATGTTCCGTCAAGGTTTATATTTTCAAGAATCGTCTGACCGATTACTCTCGGATTCATTCTGAAAGTTTTCGTTGACATCATCGCAACGTTTGATGAAAAATCGCCGTTTGCAGTATCGTTCGGCACTTCAATTTTAAAATCGCAGACAGGTTCTGCAGGAAGCTTGCCCTCGCTTACAGCTTTTCCCATAGCGTCGAGAATAGCCTGCCTTATCTGCTGTTGAGTTTCATTTACGATTTTTGACATTTATTAACATCCTTTCAGGCTTCACTTACAGTTATTACGAGATAATTTTCAGAAACCACACCTGCACCTAAATCAAGTGTGTAATCAAATTGGAGTTCTCCGCCGTTTTCGTCCATATCACTTTCAACTCGACTTGCAAAAACACCTAACATAAGTATTCCTGCAGGGGTTGAATATGAACAGTTATGACGCTCACCGCGTTCAATAATAAGTTCTGTTTCAAACAGACCTGAACGCGTCATTGTAATGCATTCGCCGTTTTCAACCTTCAGGCGGACATTACATCCTTCCAGTTCACCATCTTCAGTGTAAGACAGAATGTAATTATCCCTATCTCCTTCAAACTTTCCTATCAGGGTTGTTTCAAGGCCGTCGGTATCTCCGTCAAGCTCATGGCGGTCAACAATTTTTATAACAACATCTTTTTCCATTATCTGCTCCATTTTTCTTCGGCATATTCAATAAGCTTTGCCAGAAGTGTTGCGCTGTCAAAGCCTGCCGCATTCATAAGTTTCGGATACATGCTGATGCTTGTAAATCCGGGCAAAGTATTAGGTTCGTTGAGCATAATTTCCCCATCTGATTCTCTTACAAAGAAGTCAACTCTTGCAAGACCTGAACAACCGAGAGCTTTATATGCATTGCAAGCAGCTTTCTTAACTTTTTCAAGCATTTCATCGGAAAGACGTGCAGGAATGAAAAGCTTACTTGCATCTGAAATATATTTAGCTTCAAAGTCATAAAACTCATTTGCAGGCACAAGCTCGCCTACCTGACCTGCTACAGGTTCATCGTTACCCATTACTGCACACTCAACTTCTTTACCTGTGATGCCTTCTTCAAGAACAAGCTTGCTGTCTTCATTGAAAGCAGTAATCATTGCATCCTTGAAATTTTCGCGTGAAGACACTTTTGTAACTCCCACAGATGAGCCTGCATTTGCAGGTTTTACGAAAATGGGATAACCCAGATATTCCTCTGCCTTATCAAGAACTTTATCTTCATCAAGTGAATATTCGTATTTTGTAACACCGAGCCATTTTGCCTGAGGTATACCTGCACAATCAGCTACTGTATTTGTAAGGGTTTTATCCATACAAACAGCACTTGAAGCACAGTCGCAACCTACATAAGGAATTCCTGCCAGCTGCAGAAGGCCCTGAATTGTTCCGTCTTCGCCGTTTTTGCCGTGCATTACGGGGAAAACAACATCTATATATTCATTTTTCACTTCGCCCTTATCAAACACAATAAGTCCGTGAGCTGATGCATCGGGAGAAATAATTGCACGGGTAAGATTTTCTTTATCCTCAGTCCATTTATCTTCAGGGAGATTTTCAGTTTTTCCCGTGTATTTATACCATTCGCCCTGTTTTGTAATACCGAGCATTACAACCTCGTATTTATCGGACGGAATATTTTCAATTACAAATTTTGCCGAAACGGTGCTGACATCATGTTCGCTTGTCACGCCACCGAAAACTACAAGAACTTTTTTCATTGTAAAAAAACCTCTCCTTATTTCTGTTGCTGCTGTTGCTGAAGCATTGACTGCATCATGCCCGGTCTTTTTTCTTTCGGAGGTTTGTATGCAGGAGGATTCTGAAGAAGCTTTACTGCTTTTTTACCTGCACCGGACGCAAGATATCTGTTAACATTTATTGTGATTGCAGCAAGTTCAGGGTCCATATAATCAACACAGTTTGCAAGCAATTCATCATCATTGTCAAGCTGACCGAGAATTGTAACGACAATCATGCTCTGCACTTCGTTAGTACCGTCAAGATAAATTTCGTTGAGCATATTGAAAAGCTTTTTCATCTGCTGCTTGTCATTCTGTCTGATTGTTTTTACAGCATATGAACCGTACTGCTGGAAAAATTCATCAGCAAGGAATTCGCCGTATTTTTCAATGTTTCTTTTGTATTCATCGCGAAGCTCAGGATACATAATTGTGTATCTGTTAGCAAGAGTTGCAGGGTCATAAAAGCTGCCGCCGTTTTTAGCTGCTGCTTTGGAAACGGGAGGCGGAAGTTTTACACCTTTTGTTGTTGTTTTTGCAACTTCGGCAATTTTGAATTTTGAATCGATACAATCATTAAATTCATTGACAATATATTTTACATCTCTGTCATCCGATTCCTCATCAAAAAGTGAAGCAGAAATGCTTGTGAATTCCATTGCATCTCCATTTGAGTTTCCTACCTGGAAGCAGAATTTACCATCAGAAAAAAGAATTCTGATATTTCCTTTTTCGGAAACATAATCCACATATTGTTTTTTATCTTCCTCGCAAAGAGGAAGCTCATCTTTTTTCTTACCGTCAGGATAAACGGCAGAAAAGCCTTTTAATGTAAGATTCTCGCTGAGCCCTTTGTCTATTAATCTGAAAGCTTCCTGAATATTCATTTCAAAATATCTCCCTATTATAAAGTTTACATATTATTGTATCATAAAAAAAGCACTTTGTCATCATATATTTGCAAAAGAATTTACGAAAATAGGCAAAGAAATTGCACATTTTATAATAAACTTGCTTTATTTTCTATTATATGGTATAATAACACATTATTATGTTGGGCGATTGTCCGTTGCAAAGGAGCAATTTATATGGATTACATTTTTTCAGACAAAATATCTTCTCTCAAGCCATCTGCTATCAGAGAAATACTCAAGGCAACCTCTGACCCCGGAGTTATTCCCCTTGCGGCAGGCAACCCTTCTGCAGAAGCATTCCCTGTTGAGGAAGTAAAAAAAATCACTAAAGAGATTTTAGATGAAGACCCTATTCTTGCTTTACAGTACGGTGTTACTGAAGGATATAATCCGTTAAGAGAATTGATTTCATCCTACATGAAAGAGAAATACAATATCGGAAGAAGCTCCGACAGTATTATTATCACAGCAGGCGCACAGCAGATTATGGACCTTACAACAAAAGTCCTTCTCAACGAAGGTGATACGGTAATCTGCGAAGCACCGTCATTCATCGGTTCGCTCAACTGCTTCCGTTCATACAATGCACGTCTCTGCGGTGTTGAGGTTGAATCAGACGGTATCAACATCGAAAAGCTCGAAGAAGCTCTTAAAACAGAAAAAAATGTAAAATTTATTTATACAATACCTAATTTCCAGAATCCGTCAGGCGTTACAATGTCCCTTGAAAAAAGAAAAAAAGTTTATGAGCTTGCAAAAAAATACAATGTTCTTATCCTTGAAGACAATCCTTACGGCGATTTACGCGTAAGCGGAAAACATCTCCCCTCAATCAAGAGCTTTGATGAAGACGGAATCGTTATCTACGGCGGGTCCTTCTCAAAAATTCTCTCTCCCGGAATCCGCGTAGGATATGTTATAGCAAATGAACAGCTCATTGCAAAAATGACTGTAGGTAAACAGGCAACAGACGTTCACACTCCCATGCTGACACAGCTTATCGTTTACAAATGGATGAAAAATTACGATTTTGAAAAGCATATTGAAAAAATCTGCGGAATATATAAATCAAAGCTTGAGCTTATGTGCGACTCAATCGATAAGCATCTGGGAGATAAAGTTACATATGTGCGTCCCGAAGGCGGTTTATTTGTCTGGTGCAGATTGAATGATGATATCGACATGCTCTCTTTCTGCGCAGAGGCAGTAAAAAACAAAGTGGCTGTTGTACCCGGCACAGCATTTATGATGAGCGCAGAAGATAAAACACAATGTTTCAGAATGAATTTCTCCACTCCTTCTGACGAAAAAATTGTCAAAGGTATTGAAATTCTCGGCAATATATTGAAATGAGGTAAACGCAATGGAAAATACCGAAAAGAAAAAGAAAATATTAAGCTGTATTCAGCCGACAGGTACTCCCACACTGGGAAACTATCTCGGTGCACTGAAGAACTGGAAAGCACTTGAAGACGATTTTGATGCAGCTTATGCCGTTGCAGACCTGCACGCAATAACAGTAAGGCAGGACCCGCAACAGTTCAGAAAACAGATAATGGAAGCTTTTGCGCTTCTGCTTTCAATAGGTCTTTCACCTGAAAAAAGCATTGTTTTTGTGCAGAGCCATGTGCCCACACACGCACAGCTTGCATGGATTCTCAACTGCTTTACGCAATTCGGCGAAATGAGCAGAATGACTCAGTTCAAAGATAAATCACGCTCACACGCAGACAATATCAATGTAGGTCTTTTCTCCTACCCTGTTCTTATGGCAGCTGATATTCTTCTTTATCAGGCTGATTTCGTACCGGTAGGCGCAGACCAGAAACAGCACCTTGAAATTGCACGTGATATAGCAAACAGATTCAACGGCATGTACGGCAACGTATTCACAATTCCTGAGCCTTATATTCCGAAAGCAGGCGCAAGAATCATGTCACTTCAGGACCCGACAAAGAAAATGAGCAAATCTGACGAAAACGTAAAGAGCTTCATTTCAATGCTCGACAAGCCTGAAACAATCATGAAAAAAATGCGTTCAGCAGTTACAGACAGTGAAGCATCAGTTCATTTTGATGAAGAAAACAAACCCGGTGTTTCAAACCTTATGAACATCTATTCCTGCTGCACAGGTCTTTCAAACGAAGAAATCGAAAAAGAATTTGCAGGTAAAGGCTACGGCGACTTCAAAACAGCAGTAGGTGAAGCAGTTGTTGAAGAGCTCCGTCCTATCCGTGAAAACTTTGAGATGTACATGAAAGACCCCGCAATGCTCAAAGAATTAATGAATAAGGGTTCTGATATTGCAACAAGAATCTCACAGAGAACTCTTGATAAAACTATGAAAAAAATCGGATACGTTCTTAAATAAATCCGAAAAACAATTGGAGGTTTTTCTTATGAAAGCCAGAGACAGCGTTAAAAACTATGATTCAAAAATCAGAGAGTATACAAACTACTCTTACAGACAGTCAAAAAATGCCTGCAGAAATTTCGGACCACGCCCTGCAGGAAGTGAAAAAGAAAAAGAATTACAGGAACACCTGACAAATGAATTGAGAACTTGCACCAATGCAGTAACAGCTGAAAACTTCAGCTTTTCAAAGTCAACATCTGTCAGCGAAAATATCGCCACTCTTGTTCTTTTAGTTCTTGCCGTAGCCGTAGCCGTTATCGGTTGCCTTGGCATTATCGACAACAACACGATCACAGCAGTTGCAACAGCGGTTTTTGTTTTCCTCGGAGTGATAAACATTTTCACCGGTTGCCTTAACAAAATGTTTGCAAAAAAATATTCATCATCTAATATTCACGCAGTAAGAAAAGCTGATGAAAAAGCTGAAAAAAGATTGCTTCTTGTTGCAAACAGCGACTCACTGGAAAAACGCAAATTCAACACATCTGTTTTTGCAGTAATTTCAGCAATAGGCTTTGTGCTGACACTCGTTTTTGTTTTCCTTAACTCTTACATGAACTTCTTTCAGCAGACTCCTTCACTTAAATATGCTTCTTTTGCACTGGTAATATTCATTCCGTTTGCTGTTATCCCGCTTTTTGCAGACAGCAACGAATTTTCAGAAGGTGCTTCAAAAAACCTTTCAGGTGCTTTCGCTTCAATTGCAGTTTTAAAATATCTTCAGGATAATGAGATTAAAATGCCGTCACTTGAAATCTGTGTACTCATTACAAGTGCACATGAATGTGATTGCGCAGGCGCAAAAGCTTTTGCAAAAAAACACACATCTTATTATTCGGATATCCCCACAACATGCATCTGCATTGATTCAATAGCATATGACGAGAAAAACCTCGGCATTATAACTACTAAGAATTCTGATAAATCTGCTGAATTCATCAGAAACGGTGCTGCTGATGCAGGAATTGAAATAGCAGAAAGTCCTCTTCAGGGCAAATACACTCCTGACAGCACAATTATTTCAACCATGGGAATTGACGCATGTGCTATTACTTCTCTCCCTGCAGATTACGCAAAAGCACCCGATACCCATGAGGATATGAAGGTAAAAACTATAGAAAGTGCGCTCAAAACTATCGTTTCAGGTGCGTTTTTGTATGAAGAAAAATAAATTTAATAAATTTTTCCAAAAATTTTGAAAAATGTCTATGAAATTCTGAAAATTTATGTTACAATGTTTTCTGACGATATTGTTTAACTCCAAGGAGGATGTTTTATGAAAAGCTCTGTTAAAAAAATTCTCGCCATAGTCCTTACCGGTATTATAGTTTTTGCTCTCGCATCTTGTTCTGTAACTGAAAAAGTTCAGGAATACTTTGTAGAAGAAACTACAGTGACCGAACCCTATACAAACAAATCAGAAAAACCTGATAATGTCAGTGAAATCGTTGCATATTTCAACAGCATTTCTGCTGACCTCAAAAAATCTGAGCCTTACAACATCACAATGAGCAGAGATTTTTCTGCAGGTGATTTTGAAAGCGAAAACAAACATCTTAAAGCTGCTTTCCCCACCGTTGCAAATTTCATCATCAATAATTCAGATTTCCTTGATAAAGGTCTCAACGGTAAAGAAGAATTAGAAAACGGTACAATCAGCAACATCGTTCATGTTTATCCCACAGAAGGCTCAATGGATTCAAGCAACGTTCTTCTCAAACACGTTAAGCTTGCTACTTGCTCACAGACTTCTGACAACTACGTTATCACTATCGACTTTAAAGACGATGCTTCTCCCCTTGAAGCAGGCGGTTTAGGTGAAGTATTTAACGTAAACGATAAAGATGCTATCCTCGAAGAACTTAAAGGTGCAAGCGATTTGTTGACAATCAAAGATTATGACGTTGAATACAACGGCGGCAAAATTGTATGCACAGTTGACAGAGGAACAGACAGAATCGTATCTGCAACATATTCAAGAGCAATCAAAGTAACTGCTGACGTTACAGGTCAGGGCGAATTCGCTTCAATCAAAAATGAAAAAGTTACTTTCAACCTCTATGAAAATGAAAACTACACAATCGATTGGGTAAACCCTGAATCAACTACAGTAGCTGAAAAATAACGATTAGATTTCTCACAAAATTTAACCGCTGTGTTCATTTATGAATTTCAGCGGTTTTTTTCAATACAATATATACGAAAATGAAAGGAGGAAAAACTTGCAGAATAATTTTTCTCAGCAACCGCAATATGACTTCAATTACGGCATGCCTATTTTCACTAATTATCACGAAATTATTGAAAAAGCAAAACGCAATATCAGGTCGCACAGTCTGCGGGTAGGTTTTTGCATTCTTATTTTCCTCGCCTCTCCTTATATTTTAGGCTTTGCGTTGCAGTTTTTCGGTGTATATGATTTGTACCTTGAAAATACTGTTTTTCAATATTCTATAGAACTGCTTTTCTCCATAGTTTTTCTTTTTCTTCCTTTCTTTGTTATTTACAGAAACGAAACACAGGAAAACAAAGAAAAAATTGAAGCATCTTTTGAAAAACCTGCTTCGCCTATGTTGTTTTTCACCTCTGTCGGATTTGGTCTGATGCTTTGCTATTGCGGCGATTTTATATCAACATGGATTTCCGCTTTATTCGAAGAAGCAGGCATAAATCTGACCACAACAGCAGAAACAGAAATACCTACTTCAGGCATACCCCTTTTGCTTTTCGCCATATCTACTGCAGTTCTGCCTGCAATAGTTGAAGAATTCACTATGCGTGCAGTAACAATGCAGCCCTTAAGAAAATACGGCGACAAATTTGCAATTATAATGACAGCACTTGTATTCGGTCTTATGCACAGAAATGCAGTGCAGGGAATCTTTGCATTCATTGCCGGTGCAGTTTTCGGCTACATTGCAATTGCTTCAGGTTCAATATGGACTGCCGTTGTTGTACATTCGCTTAACAACGGAATCTACGTTGTGTTCAATGTATTGAACGAACGGAATCCTGAACTTTTTGAAAAAGTTTACCCCATAGTTTTAACTGCTGTATTCGTTATCGGTCTGGCATCCGCAGTTCCTTTTATATTAAGCAGCAAAAGGAATAAGCTCACAAAAGCACCTGTATTACCCGGGGTCAAAAAGAAAACTTCATATTTTCTTTTTACAGTACCGATGGTAATTGCAATAGTATGGATGCTTATCTACACATTATTTGTACAGATATGAATGACCACATTTTTCACATGACAGAGGCCTTGAAACTTGCTTCTTTGGCTGCTGAAGAAGGGGAAGTTCCCGTAGGTGCTGTTGTGGTATGCGACGGTGAAATTGTAGGTCGGGGCAGAAACAGACGTGAAAAAGGCAAAAATGCTTTGGCTCACGCAGAGATAGAAGCCATAAACGAAGCCTGCAAAACACTCGGCGGATGGAGACTTTGGAAATGTGACCTTTACGTTACATTAGAGCCTTGCCCGATGTGTACGGGTGCAATAATCAATTCACGTATCAGACGTCTTATATACGGGGCAGATGACCTGAAAGCAGGTTCCTGCAAAAGCATTGTGAATCTATTTGATTTTCCGTATAATCACAAGCCCGAAATTATAAGCGGTGTCTGCAAAAACGAATGTTCAAAAATATTAACTGATTTTTTTAAAACTTTGCGAAACAAAAAATAATTTCCGCAAACAACGGAAATAATAAACATATCTTTTAAAGGAGGACTTTTCAAATGAAAGAGCTCAAAGGAACAAGAACAGAAGCCAATCTTATGGCTGCATTCGCAGGTGAATCTCAGGCGAGAAACAAATACACCTACTATGCAAGCAAAGCAAAAAAGGACGGGTACGAGCAAATAGCTGCTCTCTTCCTTGAAACAGCAGAAAACGAAAAAGAACATGCTAAAATCTGGTTCAAACTTCTTCACGGCGGAGCAATCGCCTCAACATCAGAAAACCTTGCTGATGCTGCAGCAGGCGAAAATTACGAGTGGACAGATATGTACGCAGGCTTTGCAAAAGAAGCAAGAGATGAAGGCTTTGATGAAATAGCAGCACTCTTTGAAATGGTTGCAAAAATTGAAAAGGAACACGAAGAACGTTATCTTAAACTTCTTGCAAACATCAAAGACGGCGTTGTATTCTCAAAAGACGGTGATGCAATCTGGAAATGCCGTAACTGCGGTCACATCGTAGTAGGCAAAAAAGCTCCTGAATTGTGCCCCGTATGCGCACATCCCAAAGCATACTTTGAAATCAAAGCTGAAAATTATTAATATCAAAAAATTTATCCCCTGCTTTTGGCAGGGGATATTTTTATGCACTGAGTTCAATCAGCAACCGCAGCCGCATGAGTTGCCGCAACCGCATGATGATTCACGAACGCAGCCGCAAGTGTTTGCACAGCCGCAACCGCATGAGTTGTTATCTCCGCAGAAGAGAACGAGAATGAGGATGATAATCCACCAGTTGTTACCGCCGAATAATGTGTTACACATTTAATTTTCCTCCTTTCAGTTTGAAGCAGGTTTTATCCTGCCTTACATTCCATTATATGGCAGGAACTTCTTCTTGGTTACAAACTGAAAAGAAAAACATTAACGCATAAAAAATACCGTCCTGAAAATCAGGACGGTTATTTTCTACTCTGATTACTGCTCTGCGTAGATGCTTACTCTCTTACGGTCTTTGCCGACTCTTTCGAATCTTACAACACCGTCTGTAAGTGCAAAGAGTGTATCGTCTTTACCTTTACCTACGTTTGCACCGGGATGGATGTGAGTACCTCTCTGTCTTACAAGGATGTTACCTGCAAGAACGAACTGTCCGTCAGCTCTTTTAACGCCGAGTCTCTTTGATTCTGAATCACGGCCGTTACGAGTAGAACCCATACCTTTTTTATGAGCAAATAACTGAATGTTAATTTTAAGCATTTTCTGCACCTCCATAAATTACTTTGAGATTTTTCTGGTAATCCTTTGCCAACGCATTAATGTGAATCTGAAAACCTTTAAGTAGATTTTCCGCTTCCTCTGTCAGGTCCTTTACAACTGCTTTCATGTATCCGTCATCATTCACCTTTATATTCACGTCAGCCTTTAACACTTCTGTTAAGGTGTTGACAGTCATATAACAAGCAGATGAAACTGCAGCACACAAAATATCGTTGCCTCTTTCAGCTAAGCCTGAATGACCTTTAACTTCGAATCCACAGATTTTTGTGCGTGTGGTAAAAAATTTTACGGTAATCATTAAGATTTACGCATTGATAGATGCGATTTCAACCTTAGTGTAGGGCTGTCTGTGGCCTTTCTTTCTCTTCTCGTTCTTCTTTGACTTGTAAGTGAAAACAACCACTTTCTTTGCTTTGCCGTTTTTGATAGCTTTAGCTGTTACTGTTGCGCCGTCAACATAAGGAGCACCAACAACGATGCCATCGTCTTTTCCTACAGCGATAACCTTATCAAAGGTAATCTCGGAGTCTGCTTCAACGTCGAGCTTTTCAATGTAGAGAGCTTCGCCTGCTTCTACTTTGTACTGCTTTCCGCCGGTTTCGATAATTGCGTACATTGGTTCTTCAACCTCTTTCATATAGTCTCGCTACCCTCTTCCAGTTACGAAAAACTGCGGGTGTGGACGCACCAACTTTGGGAACCCGAGGTATGCGGCTTAAATATTATAGCACTACACACTATGCTTGTCAAGCATTTTATTAAACTTTTTTCTTTGCTGCAGTTACTGTGTTTTTCATAAGTGTTGCAATAGTCATCGGCCCTACACCGCCGGGCACGGGAGTAATATATGAAGCCTTTTCTTTTACCGCCTCAAAATCCACATCACCGCAGAGTTTTCCGCTTTCCAGTCTGTTTATTGCAACGTCAATTACTACTGCGTTTTCCTTTATCATATCTGCGGTAATAAGATTCGGTTTACCTACTGCACTTACAAGCACATCTGCTTTCTTTGTAAATTCGCAGAGATTCTGCGTTCTTGAATGGCAGACTGTTACCGTAGCATTTTCTTTGAGAAGAAGCATCGTCATAGGTTTTCCTACAATATTACTTCTGCCCACAACAACGCAGTTTTTACCTGAAACATCAATATCATATTCTTTTAAAATCTCCATAACGCCTGCAGGTGTGCACGGAAGAAAAGTATAGTCACCAATCATAATATGACCGACATTTTCAGGATGGAATGCATCCACATCCTTTTCCGGAGAAATGGAATTGATAACATTCTTTTCACAGATATGTGAGGGTAAAGGAAGCTGACAAAGAATACCGTCTACACTTTCATCTTCATTCAGAGATGAAATAAGTGTGAGCAATTTTTCTTCAGTTGTATCTGCCGGAAGAGCATATTCCAGAGATTTTATTCCAAGAGCTTCACATGACTTTTTCTTATTATTCACATAAATTTTCGATGCAGGATTGTCTCCTACGATTATAACTGCAAGACAAGGATTTTTGCCTTTGTTTTTAAGTCCTTCAACTTCGTTTTTAAGATTATTTTTAAGCTTTTCAGACAAAGCTTTTCCGTCCATAATTACAGCCACAGTTATTCCTCCTTGCTGTTATCGTCTTTTTCTGATTTCTGAGTTTCCGTTTCTTCCTCGTCATCATCATCTTCTTTTTTGCTTGCAGGGAAGAAATCAACGCCTTCAATCGGTTTAGGATTTTTAATGAATTTACGCAAAAGCAGAACAAGCAATACTGAGAATGCAATAACCACAACTGCAGACAGAAGCTGTGAAACTCTGATTGTTGTGTCGCCGACATAAAGGCTGTCGGTGCGTAAGCCTTCAAAAATAGTTCTGCCGATTCCGTACCAGATACCGTAGCACAGGAAAATCTGACCGCTGAATTTACGGAATTTTCTCATAATAAGATAAAGAATTGCAAAGCCTATAAGACACCAGAGAGATTCATACAGAAATGTAGGATGCACATATCCTTCCGGGTCCATTGTGATACCTTTTTCGCTAAAGGTTTCCATGTTAGACAATATGTAGTCCATTGTCTTTCCGCTTTTCATGCCCCAGGGAAGGTCGGTATTTGTGCCGAAAGCTTCCTGATTCATAAAATTGCCCCATCTGCCGATGCCCTGACCGATGAGAAGACTCATGCCGACCAGGTCAAGCAGGTTATAAAAATTCAGTTTGTTCAGCTTACACGTAATAAACGCTGCAAGAATACCGCCGATTATGCCGCCGTAAATTGCAAGTCCGCCGTTCCATATCTGAAAAACCTCATTAAGATGGGTTGAATAATAATCCCATTCAAAAGCCACATAATAAAGTCTTGCACCAAGTATTCCGCCAAGAGTTCCGTAGATAAGCACATCGAGCATTTTATCAATGCTCATTTTCCATTTATAAGCCTGTCTTCCGCCGAAAAGCACAGCAAGAAGAAATCCGAATGCAATTATTGCGCCATACCATTTAATTGATATTTCCCCTAAAAGAGGAAGTGTGAATTCAGCCAGAACAGAGGGCACCTGGAAGCCTCTTTCTATGCCGTTGAAATAAACTATTGTATAATCACCCATATTTTACCGCCTTTCACGCAGGAAGAATTACAGACAAGGAAGAATATCTTTCATCAAGAATTTTTGCCAGGAATTCATTTGCCTCTTCACATGTCAGACTCTTAAGCATTTCAAATTCATCAAACAAGCCTTCATTCATAAAGGCTGCTGCAATAAGATTATTTGCAAGTTCATCAACATCGTTGTATGACATGATTTCTCTGCCGTAAAGTTTTTTTCTTGCACGTTCGAAATCTTCTTTTTCAATTCCGCCTTTTTTAAACTGACTGATTTTTTCTTTTATTATCCGGCTTGTTTCCTTGGGATTTTGGGATTCACCTGAAAAAATCATTGAGCTGTAGCCGTAACCCGTGAAATATTCAGTAGAAAAAGTAGGATTGATAAGCTCTTTTTCAATAAGCTCTTTATACAAATCCGATGTGTTGCCTGCAATGGCTTCAAGAATAATATTACCGAGCAATTCTTCTTTAAGAGTTCTTTCGGGAGTAGGCCATGTTTCTTTAAAGCCGAGAGAAAAAATCGGAGACGCAACTGACAGCTTTTCTTCAACATAATCCGTCACAACTTCTTTTTCTTCATCAAAGAATTTTCTGTCAATTTCAATATTCTCATCTTCTGTCAGAAGTCTGTCTGCTGATTCAATAACTTCCTCCACCGTTACATTACCTGCAACTGCAAGAGCCATATTATTGAGGTTATAGAAGGTTTCATAGCATTTATAGAGCAAATCTGCAGTAATGTGTGAAATTGATTCTTCCGTGCCGGCAATATCAATTCTCACCGGATGATTCTTATACATCGCACAGAGAAGATTAAACAGCACCCTCCAGTCAGGCACATCTCTGTACATTCTGATTTCCTGACCGATAATACCCTGCTCTTTTTCAACAGTCTGCTGAGTGAAATAAGGATGTCTTACAAAATCAAGGAGAATATCAAGATTCTGTTTGAAATTACCTGAGCAAGAAAACAGGTAACACGTTTTATCAAAGGATGTGTACGCATTTGCCGATGCTCCCGTTTTTGCAAAACGTTCAAAAGCATCAAGCTCTTCACTTTCAAAAAGCTTGTGCTCAAGGAAATGTGCAATTCCCTCAGGAATTTCAGTAAAAGTTTCATCATTGGCTTTTTTGAAAACAGTATCTATAGAACCGTATTTTGTCCCGAAAACAGCATAGGCAGTTGAATAATTTTCTTTCGGAAAAACATAAATATCAAGTCCTGATGTGTGTTTTATTTTATAATATTTTTCACCAAGAAGGTCATTTTTTATTTCTCTGATTTCCATTATTCTTCCTCCTCGTTTTCGCCGTTTCCTGAAAGCATATAAATCGTATCAAGGGTTACTTTTTCAGCCGCCTGACGGATATCTTCTGCTGTAACTCCTTTTATTCCTTCTGCAAAATCCTGCGGAAGTTCAATATCTTCTTCAAGTGTTCTTGCGCCGATCCACGCATCAATGCTTTCCGGTGTATCACCTACTGAAAGGTACGCATCTGTAAGGCCTTTCTTTGAATTCTCAATATCTTCCGCTGTAAAATTGCCGTTTTTCATATTATCAAGTTCATTAAGAATTGCATCTGTTGCTTTCTGCTCGTTTTCATCTTCAATTCCGCTCTGAACAAGAATAATTCCTTTTTCACGTGAAAATCTTGCAGAACAATAATAACAAAGGCTCATTTTTTCTCTGACATTCATAAAAAGCTTTGAATAAGGTCCGCCGCCGAACATATCTGCCATAACACGGACTGTAAAGAAATTGTCTTTTTCGTTTTCCGTGCCTGCTCTGAAGCCCATTACAAGTTTGCCCTGTTTTACAGCAAGCTTTTCATCAACCTTTTTCATTTCTTTGGCAACCGGTTCAAATTCTGTTTCAATTTTTGCAACACGGCTTCTGTCTATTGCTGAAAATTTTTCTTTAAGAAGAGATACTACGCTTTCATCAATTTCGCCTACAAAATCAAACTGAATAACAGCGTTTTCAAGATATGATTTCCACGCTTTCACAAGACGCTCTGATGTGACATTTTTTATTTCGTCACGTTTGCCGAAACGTCCGATGCCGTAACGTTTGCCCTTAAACATTTCTTCGATAAGCCTGTCTTTTGCGTATATCCTTTTTTCGCTGAATTCTCCATCGATTTTTTCAATAAGAAGTCTCTTTTCAAGCTCTATATCTTCCTGAGAGAAATTTCCGTTTTCAAGCTTAGGCTCAAACAAGACGTCAAGAAGAAGCTCTGTACAGTCTTTTGAGATTGCTTCCCCTGACAACGCAAACCTGTCACTTACCGACACAATTCTGAAGCAGATATCCTGACTGTCACCGTTTTTGGATATTCCGCAGGCAAGTGATGCACCGTAAAGAGAAGCAAGCTTTTTATTAAGCAACGTCATTGACGGATATTTTGCGTTTCGTCTTCTTAACATATAGCAAAGAAGAGAGTTTGCCTCCATATCACTTTCAAGAGGCAACACAAGATGAACACTCATTATATTGGTTTTGAAATGTTCTGCTTTTACAAAACAAGCTCTGACACCGTTTGCAATTTCGATTTTTTTGATATTCTCAATCATTTCAGATGACCTCGCTTTATTTTCAGAAATACTAAAGATTAGTATACCACATTTATGTATATTTTTTCTACTGTTTTAGTAATTTATTTTAAATTTATATCAATACAGTTGACTTTTATCTGATAATAAAGTATAATTCTTTTGCAGTTTATAAATGGTGGAGTCTGTCATAAAATGCAATAGCATTTTATTTATGAATTGTTTTTCGTTTCAGTTTGGCCGGACTATGCGAAAATTCAGACAGAACTCTTTATGAGTTCTTTTTTTATACCCCTTATACTGCAAAAACACTATTAAGGAGTGGTATTAAATGAGTCCGATTACAATTACGGCACTCGCCATTTTCGCAGTAACTTACATACTGATGATGGCATTTCAGAAAATCCGCCCGTACGTGGCGGTAGGTTCAGCCGTTATTTTCGTAATTCTCGGCACAATAGCAACAATGAACCCCACAATTTTCGGCGAAGGATTTTTTGCTCTTGCAGACAATTCTTTCTCCTACAGTTTCCTCGATGCTTTAAGGGAAATCGACTGGAATGTAATTATGATGATTGCAGGTACGATGGGTACCGTTTACCTGTTTATCGAATCAAAGATGCCCCAGCTTATGTCTGACGTGCTTATTTCAAAAATGCCGAATATGAAGTGGATTGTGGTTGCACTTTCACTTTTTGCAGGTATTGTTTCCGCTTTTGTTGACAACGTTGCAACAGTACTTATGATTGCTCCCGTTGCTCTTGCCTTCTGCAAAAAGATGAATGTTTCTCCCGTTCCGTCAATTATATGTATTGCGGTTTCATCCAACCTTCAGGGTGCTGCAACACTGGTTGGCGACACAACTTCAATTCTTCTGGCAAAAGCAGCAGGTCTTGATTTCTCTGACTTCTTTGTTCAGGACGGCAAGCCGGGTATGTTCTGGGTTGTTCAGGCAGGTGCAGTTGCAAGTGCAGTTATTATCTACTTTATGTTCAGAAAAGATAAAGAGAAAATTGAGTTTAAAAACCGTACAATTGTTGAAGATAAGTTCCCCACATTCCTTCTTGTAGGCACAGTTGTGGCACTTATTGCTGTTTCATTCATTCCTTATAAAGACACAGCAGCTCCCGGTCAGTTCTATAAACCCGACATCACAAACGGTATTATCTGCATAGCATTTTTCCTTGTTGGCGTTATCAGAGAACTTCTCATCAAGAAAAACAAAGAAATCATCAAGGGCGCATTCAAGGATATTGACTATTACACAATCGCACTTCTCACAGGCCTTTTCGTTGTAATCGGCGGCATCAAGAGTGCAGGCGTTATCGATGTTATCGGCGATGCTATTGCAAAGCTGGGTTCGGGAAATCCCTTTATCGTTTACACAATCATCGTATGGATGAGCGTTATTTTTTCAGCATTTATCGATAACATTCCTTACACAGCAACAATGCTTTCAATTGTTCCGGTTATTGCATCAAGCGTTAATATGAATCCGATACTTCTCTATTACGGACTTCTCTGCGGTGCAACTCTTGGCGGCAACCTTACTCCTATCGGAGCAAGTGCAAACATTGCAGGTATCGGCATATTAAGAAAAGAAGGCTACGAAGTAAAGGCAACAACATTTATGAAATACGGTGTTCCTTTCACTCTTGCAGCAGTTATTGCAGGTTATATCCTCATCTGGTTTATCTGGAAATAAAATCAGACATTATAAAACTGAAAAGAGAGCCTGGGCGGCTCTCTTTTTTGTTGCATATTGATGTTTTTTATGTTACAATTTTATTTAGTTATTAATGGGAGGTGAAAAGAGTGTTTGTGAAAGATAAAAACTTTTATCGCTCACTTTTCACAATGACATTCACTATTGCTCTGCAGAATGTTATTGTTTTCGGTGTAAATCTTGCCGACAGCATTATGCTCGGCAGTTTTTCTGAAGAAGCATTAGCAGGCGTTTCACTTGTAAATCAGATTCAGTTTCTCTTACAGATGATTATTACAGGTGTCGGTGCAGGAACACTTATATTTTCTTCACGCGCATGGGGAAATAAAGATATCTTAACAATAAAAAAAATCGCGAACATAGCAATGAAAACTGCAGTTGTTTTGTCCCTTGTGATTTTTATACCCGTTTTCTTTTTCCCGGGACAGGTTTTGTCTCTTCTTTCCAACGAACAGGCAGTTGTGGCAGAGGGCATTAAATATTTAAAAATTATCTGCTTTACATATCCGATTTTCGCAATTACAAACACTTTGCTGTCCACCCTGAGAAGCGTTGAAACGGTGCGTATAGGTTTTTACGTTTCGCTTTCAACTCTCATAATAAATATATGCCTGAATTATCTTCTGATTTTCGGCAATTTCGGTTTTCCGCAAATGGGTGCAAGAGGTGCTGCGGTAGCCACAACAGTTGCAAGAATTGTTGAACTGCTTATCGTGGTTTTATACATTAAATTCAAGGATAAAAAAATCAATCTCAGATTATCAGACTACGAAAAAACCGACAAAGAGCTTTTTAAAACTTATCTCAAAAAAGGCACACCCGTGCTTGCCTCAAACACAATGTGGGGTTTTGCAATGGCAATGCAGACTGCTATTCTGGGTCATCTGGGACAAGCTACAATAACTGCAGGCAGTATTGCATCTACAGTTTTTCAGATAATGTCCGTTGTGGTTTACGGCTGTGCAAATGCGTCAAGCGTTATAGTCAGCAAAATGATTGGGGAAAACAAAGAAAAAAGCTGCAAACCCTATGTTAAAACATTGCAGATAATTTATGTTTTAACAGGACTTGCAACAGGTGCAGTTCTTTTTCTGATAAAAGATATTATATTGTCGTTTTACGATATATCTCCGGAAGCCGGCGGACTTGCAACAAGATTCCTGCTTATCCTCTGCGTAACGGTAATAGGCACATCATATCAGATGTCATGCCTTACGGGAATTGTTGTATCAGGAGGAGACACAACATTTATAATGAAAAACGATTTCATATTTATGTGGCTTATTGTGCTTCCTGTATCGGCACTTTTTGCATTTGTTTTAAAACTTCCTCCTGAGTTTGTTTTTATCGCACTAAAATCAGACCAGATTCTCAAATGCCCCGTGGCTTTCATAAAAACAAACAGTTATAAGTGGATTAAAAAGCTTTAAAACAATTCTACTTCGCCGTTATGAATAACCTTCTCTTCTTCGCCGTCACGCACTATGAGACCGCCGTCAGAAGAAATATCAAGAGCAAAATATTCACGGTTTTCGCTTTTGACAAAAACTTTTTTACCGAGCATACATGAACGTTTTTTTACCTTTTCAACTATTTCATTTTCGGTCATAATTTTTGTGATAAAAATTTCATCAAGTTTTTTCAGTAAGGTTTCCGTGATTTCTTTTTTATCAAAAACTTTTCCCGTTTCTTTTTTCAAAGAAGTTGCAACATTTTCAATCTCTTCAGGGAAAGAATCGTTAAGAACATTAATGCCGATTCCGATTAATGCAAATTTAATTTTTCCTTTTTCGGTGATAAGCTTTGTAAGAATTCCGCAGACTTTTTTTGAAGAAACGATTATATCGTTGGGCCACTTTATATGCGTACTGATATTGCAGATTTTTTCTAAAGTTTCTGCAACAGCAAGACCTGCTGCAGATGTAATAAGATTCAGAGTCTCAACATTTTTTGTATTTAAAATATACGTCATATAAATCCCGTCATTATCGGGGGAATAAAAATTTCTTCCCATTCTGCCGGAGCCCTTTGTCTGGCTTTCTGCCACAACAGCTTTCGGAATATCATCTGAATTCCGGCACAGATCTGCGGCAAAAATATTTGTTGAATCAATTTCTTTTAAAAAGATTACTTTGTTTTCCATTTTTATCACCGTAATAATTTTATCATATTATATAATTTTTATCAATGCAGGAGAAATAAGATGATACAGAAAATTATAACTTTTTTCGACAAAGACACACGTGAAAATTTCTTTGTAAGACTTTTTTCTGCGTGGAGTATAACAGGCATTATAAATTTTTTCTTATCAACAGAACCTCTTGAAAAAATTGAATCTGTGAAAAATATAAATTTAATTTCATCTGTCTTTTATTTTCTGGCAGCATATATTATAATTACTGTCTGCTCGTTACGATTGAAGGAAACTGACACAGACGGTTGGGTTTTTGCTGTGTCTACGCTTACCTATCTGTGTTTTGCGGCAACATTCAGTTCAAACCAATATTACTGCATTGCAATTCTTTTCCCTGCCATGCTTTCGGTTATTTATACTGTAAGAAGATTTTCAGCCAAAAAAAGTATTATTGAACCGTCAAAAAAATTCGTTTTCGGTTTTTCCGCTGCGTGCGTAATTTTTATAACTCTTTTCATGGCTTTGCTCGGTATCAGCCGTTATCTTTCCTTTGCAACTCCCAACTTTGATTTCGGAATTTTCTCACAGATGTTCTACTACTTAAAAACAGAATTCGTTCCCCTTACCACTTGCGAAAGAGAAAAGCTCCTTTCTCATTTTGCAGTTCATTTATCCCCTGTTTATTATCTTTTATTGCCCGTATATTTTATTTTTCCCTCTCCCCTGACATTGCAGATTTCACAGGCTCTGCTTATCGGCAGTGCACTTATTCCTCTTTATTTAATTGCACGGCACTACAAGCTTTCAGGTAAAGTAACTCTTCTTCTGATGATTGCCGCCTCTTTCTATCCCGCATTGACCGGCGGCACACTTTATGATTTTCACGAAAATGCATTTCTGCCTGTCCTGATTTTATGGATGCTGTATTTTGCAGAAAAAGGCAAAAATATTCCGATGTATATTTTTATGCTTCTCACCTTCACCGTAAAAGAAGATGCTGCAGTTTACGTAGCTTTCATTGCACTGTATTTTCTTTTTTCAGGCAGAAAAAAATTGCACGGAAGTATCATGTTCTTTTCTTCAGTAATTTATTTCACTCTCGCCGTAACATATCTGAAAACATTCGGTGAAGGTGCAATGACAGGAAGATTTGACAATTTTATCACCGATGACAATTTAGGTCTTGTTGATGTGATATTTACCATTTTTAAAAATCCTGCATATTTCATTTCACAATGCTTGTCAGCAGAAAAATTATTGTTTATTCTGTTTATGTTTTTGCCCCTTGCGTTTTTGCCCATACTCTCAAAAAATTGGTCCCAGTTTATCCTCATAGGACCGCTTGTGCTGATAAATCTCATGTCAGAATATCAGTATCAGCACTCAATCTTTTTCCAGTATGTTTACGGTACTCTGGCTGTACTTTTCTATCTGACAGTAATAAATCTTTCAACTGCACCGAAGAATCTGAAAAAGTATCTTTCTCCCATGGCGGCAGTCTTCTCCGTAATAATGTTTGCTTTTTCATTGTCACCTAAACTGACTTATATAAACAGACTTGAAGTAAACAAGGAAGATTACGTTAAAATCCGTGCGGCACTCGACACAATTGAAGAAGATGCATCTGTTCTTTCAACTACCTTCTATATTCCTTATCTTTCACAGAGAAAAGAAATTTATGAAATTGAATACTGCGTTAAAGACACTGATTACATTGTAATTGACACGAGATATGATAGTGCTGATGAAAACCGCAAAAAGATAGATATGACAAAATACGAGCTGATAAGAGAAGAAACAGCTCTGGTAGAAATTTACGCCAAAATCAGATAATAAAAGTCATGTCACCGGGAAAAATAATCCCGGTGATTTTTTTGAAAAAATACAAAGAATTTTTTATTGTTTTCTCTGTCGGCGCAGTAATTTACAGTTTAATCGAAATTATTTTCAGAGGTTTCACTCATTGGACAATGACGCTTACAGGCGGCACTGCATTTTTGATGATACACATTTCAAATTTCAGGATGAAAACAAAAAGTCTGTTTCTGAAATGTCTTGCAGGCTCTGCAATTATTACGGCGCTTGAATTTTTTGTCGGTTGCATTGTAAACAGAAGATTCCACCTTAATGTCTGGGATTATTCGGGGCAGAAATTCAATATTCTCGGTCAGATTTGTCCTGTATTTTCCGCAGCATGGTTTTTGCTGACATTGCCTGCTCTGTATCTGAGCAAATTAATAAAAACAGCTCTCATAAGGAAGAAGTGATTTTATTCATTTCTTCCTTAAAATTTTCCCATTCTTTTTCGGCTGTTTCGTTTGGTAACGCAAGGCTGTTATATGAAAAAACAGAAAATCCGTCGCAGCCTTTTTCCCGCAGAAGAGAAAGCTGTTTTGCCAGAATGTCGGTGTTATTCAGCCATTCATCTTTCCCGTTGCCTGCATACAAATCACTCTCACCGCATTTATAAGAGCCCAGACCGATTACAAGTTTTACTTTTTCATTTGTCACAATACCGCACCATTCCTCAAGCACCTCTTTATACGGCATTGTTTCATTTTCAAACCCGTAATAAATCTGCGGGATTATCCAGTCGCAGTAGCCGTCTTCACCTGCCCAGAGCTTTACATCTGCATAATGAGTGTTTATATTTTTTTCGATGTCTGACGCGGGGCTTATACTTACAATAATATCCTCATCCTTATTTTTTGCCGCCGAATACATTCCTGCAACAAAAGCATTCACCTGCTCCCGTCTGAAATCAGCAAGAGTTGCCGTGCCTGAATTTTTTCTGTATTCATCATATTCGTTTTTGTCAATTTCTTCATCAGTAGTCGGATAAAAAAAGTCATCAATATGTACACCGTCAACATCATACTTTTCTACAATTTCGCGAACACCATCAAGAATCAGCTTCTGCACTTTCATTGATGCGGGGTTATAGTAAATACCGTTTGTGCAGAAATAAATATCATTCTCATTTTCTTCATAAATGCGTTTTGCCGGATGGTTGTCGGATAAATCATTCATATCCTGCGATGTACCCGAAATTCTGTAAGGATTTATCCAAGCATGCACTTTCAGATTATATGAGTGTGCAATTTTCAGAAAAATCGCAAAAGGATCATATCCGGGAGATTTGCCTTGTTCGCCCGAAATATATTTGCTCCACGGAAAAATATCAGACTGATAAACAGCATCTGAACATGGCCTGACCTGAATAAAAACATCTCTGAAACCGCGTGACGAAATATCCCTGAACATATTATCTGATTTATCGCTGAAACCGCCTTCGCTCATACCCTTGAATTCTGCCATATCATAAATGCTTATCCATATTGCCCTGATTTCTTCTGCTTCTGTTACTTCCGTCTTTTTTTCGGGAGTTTTATTTTCAACCGTTCCGCATCCTGAAAGAGCAGTCAAAATCACACACAATAAAACTGCAATAAATCTTTTCACATCACACCTCCCCGGAAAAGTTCAATTATATATTATGAAAGTGACATATAAAAAATAACTCCCATCACATAAGTGACAGGAGTTCCGCTTTAAATATTCAGTTAATTATCAAGAAAATAAAAAGTCAAATATCATCACAAAGAAATCTGCTATTAATTCAAGAGGCACTAGAATCAAAGATAAAATAGTAAAATTCCCTACAGAATCTCCTCCCGAACTGTTACCTGAATCTCCTCCACTCGGAATTTCTTTCCAAACAGCATATAAAGTTGTGTCTTTTGTTAAAGAAATTTTATCACCTGATTCGTATGTTGCAGATGTTGCTGTTTTGCTTGTTGACCAACCAAGGAATTCATAACCACTTCTTGTAGGTTCATTCGAAGATAATGTTGTGGATGTTTTAACCCATACTGCATAAAGCGTAATAGATTTTGAAGGTTTGTATGATGCACCGCAGTCGTATGTGCCTGTCGCTGCAGTTGAACTTGTTGACCAACCATCACATGTAATTGAAACAGTCTTTGCAGAAGGTGCATTTGAGCCACCGTTTGCATTATATGTGATTGCGGCTTTCTTTGTTGGTGTGGGAAGTGTTACATACTCACCTGCATTAACCGTTTTACTCGATGGCGAGACAGTTCCACCGTTTGCGTTATAAGTGACCGTGTATGATGATAAAACCGAAGAAGAACTTAATTTTATAGAATATTCGTGATCAGTTGTATCACCATAATATGTAGTAACTTTTACATAATAAGTACCTGATGAAAGATTTGCCTTATTCAGCAGTGAATACGATTCACTGTCTTTTCCATAAATAGTTTTATATACAACCTCATTATATGCGCCACCGGAATAATTATAAACATATACATTCCAATACACACGCGAATTATTCACGTATGTATGGTAAAAATCAAATGTTACAGTAGCACTTGACGACAACGAAACCTTATAAAAATCACTATCGTCAGAATTATTCATATAACCGCTATATTTGTTATTAAAAGATATTGGTGTTGCTGTTGAATATGAATTGTTTAATTCTTTTTCATAGTTATCAGTAGATGTGAAGCTGTTTGAAATACTATATTCATGAACTGTTGTATCACCATAATATGTAGTAACTTTTACATAATAAACGCCGGAGGAAACTGCACCAACAATAGGAAAACTTACTGACTCATTGCTTGTTCCATAAATTGTTCTATATGATAGTTCAGAATAACCTCCATCAGCATATCTGTAAATATACACATTCCAGTACACTCTTGAATTATCCACATATGTATGATTAAATCTGATAGACAACTTACCATTTGACGATGTTGTTATTTTATAAAAGTCACTGTCACCGGAACTATTCATATAAGCGCCATATTCTTTGTTGAGACTCATAGAAGTTGCTGTTGCATATGAATTATTAAGTTCTTTCTCATAATAACTAGTAGAGGAAAAAGCGTTACTTATACTGTAACTATAATTAGATGTTGCACTATAATACGTTGTAACTTTCACATAATATGTTCCTGAAGAAACAGTACCTACTACAGGAAAAGCCACTGATTCGTTACTTGTTCCATAAACGGTCTTATTAGATAGTTCTTTTAATTGACCTTCAGTATAATAATAAATATATACATTCCAGTACACCTTTGAATTATCAACATAAGTATGATTAAAATTTAATGCAAGTTCTCCTGTGGAAGATGTTGTTATTTTATAAAAATCAACGTCACTACTTGCACTCATATTACCTTTCATTGTACTGTTCAAACTGAAAGCATCTGCTGTTGAATACGTATCATTTGATTCTGATTCTGTGTACGTTGCCGCGGATGCAGACACTGCAAAGACGGAAAAACCCATCAATAAACCTAAAAAGATTGACAATAATTTTTTCATAATCTGACCTCCTGTGTTAAAAATAGATTTGTACGATAAACAATTTGAATTAATTACACGCTCCTCTCAAAGTTGATATATAGGGGGATTTAGAACGAGAGAATTGTTCTTTTTAAATTATAGGTCAATTTCGCCCTAATGTCAATAGGTCAATGTGACATAATTTCAGTAGAGGTGATTTGTATGAGCGATTCAAGACTCAAATTATTAAGAAAAGAAAGAGGCTTTACACAAATTAAAATGCAGATGCTCACGGGCATTGACCAGAGCGATTACTCAAAAATTGAAAACGGAAAACGATACTACACTTTTGAACAATGCAAAAAGATTGCACTTGCACTTGGCACAAGTATGGATTATCTTGCGGGTCTGACCAACTGCAAAGAACCTTATCCGAGAACAGAAGAAATACCACAAGACAAAATATAAATCATCCCATAGTTCTTTGAATTATGGGGTGGTTTTTTGTATACATATTTATATATAATGGTAAAAATATAAAAATTTCAAAAAAAACTGAAAAATTTTTAAAAAAACCTATTGACAAATGCAGAAAATCAGTTATAATAATAGTAACAGTTATCGATATTGATCAAAAATAAGCGAGGTGAGAAAGAAAATGAAACACAGCGCACAACGAGATGCCATTCTTGAAGAACTTTGTTCAAGAAAAGACCATCCCACCGCTGACGAGCTCTACTGGTCACTCAGGCAGATTATGCCGAATATCAGCATGGGAACTGTTTACAGAAATCTTTCGCTCCTGACAGAGACCGGGCAGATAATGAGATTGTCTTATGGCGGTGCAGACCACTTTGACGGCAACCCTCAGAATCACTACCACCTGCACTGTACTTCCTGCAACAGAGTTTATGATATCGAAATGCCGATGTGCAGCAAAATGGAAGAAGATGCGGAAAAACACTCGAAAGCAAAAATCACAAACCATATCTTAACTTTTATCGGTATCTGTGAAAATTGTCAGAATTAAAATTAAAATAAAATTTATGAAAAGTCGGAGGAAAAAATTATGAAAAAGTTTGTATGTTCAGTATGCGGTTATGTTCACGAAGGTGATGCAGCTCCCGAAAGATGCCCCCAGTGTAAAGTTCCTGCTGAAAAATTTGTAGAGCAGTCAGCTGAAAGAGCCTGGGCAGCAGAACACGTTGTTGGTGTAGCTGACGGTGCTCCTGCAGACATCATCGAAGACCTCAGAGCTAACTACATGGGCGAATGCACAGAAGTAGGCATGTACCTTGCAATGGCAAGAGTTGCTCATAGAGAAGGCTATCCTGAAATCGGTCTTTATTGGGAAAAAGCAGCTTACGAAGAAGCTGAACACGCAGCAAAATTCGCTGAACTTCTCGGTGAAGTTGTAACAGCAAGCACAAAGAAAAACCTCGAAATGAGAGTTGAAGCAGAAAACGGCGCAACACTCGGCAAATTTGAACTTGCAAAGAGAGCAAAAGAACTTAACCTTGATGCTATCCATGACACAGTTCATGAAATGGCTCGTGACGAAGCAAGACACGGCAAAGCATTCGAAGGTCTTCTTCAGAGATATTTCGGTTAATTCTTAAATAAACTCAGCGTAAGGCGACAGACTATTTTAGCCGCCCACTGAAAAAAATTCAAGACGGGCGGATGACAGCATCCGTCCGTTTATTCTATACAAAAAGGAGGAACGACCTATGAAAAAATTACTCGCAATAATCTCTGCAACATTACTCACCTTAACCTTATTCACCGCTTGCACAACAGAAAAGACAGAATCTCCCACCACAACAGAAGCTTTGCAGAATACAAATGCAGAAACAACTGCTCCGACAAACAATATTTCAGAACGCACAACATATGAAGATATTGCACCTTCAGCAACGACAGCTCAAGCACCTGCAAAAACACCTGACGTTCCCCCTTCAACAAAGAAACAGGAACATACAAAGAAAAATCCTGCAGCAGATGCCCCTGTAACACACGCTGAACCTGCAACAACTGTTGCAAACGCAATCACAAAAGAAAAAGCAAAATCAATAGTTCTTGCACATGCAGGCCTTAATGAAAGTGAAATTAAATATTACCGAATTGAACCTGACAGAGAAAGAGGTACTCTCGTTTATGAAATTGAATTCAATGCAGGTAAACACGAATACGATTATGAAGTGAACGCAGAAAACGGAAAAATAATCAAAGCAGAAAAAGAATTAATAGATTAACATATATTAAATTAAAAATCAAAGCAAAATAAAGGAGGCTTCAATATGAAAAACTTATTAGCTGTATTATTATCAATTATAATGACTGTATTTCCTTTCTTAGGATTTAACAACAATAACCCGACTGCTCCGGAAGTTAATGTAACAAAAGACGAGGCAAAAGCGATTATTCTTGAACATGCAGGCCTTGAAGCCTCCGAAATTACACGTTACAGAATAGAGCTTGACAAAGAAAGAAGAACTTATATTTACGAAATCGAGTTTGATTCAGGCAAATATGAATACGACTACGAAGTGAATGCCGAAAGCGGAAAAATAATCAAAGCAGAAAAAGAGTTCAGAGATTAACTCTTGTCATAATTACCCCCCTGAAAAAATCAAGTCCTGTTGTTAACTGACAGCAGGACTTGATTAATTTATTCCGTGTGTTATAATAACATCATGGAGGTGGTTTCATGAACGATATTGAAAAGAAAACTTCAGAAATAATAAACAGCCGTATGAATCGTTTATTTATCAGTTTGTTTATGTGTGTGGTAACATTCTGGGTTTTGTCTTTCATGTTTCTTTCTGACGGAATTGAACAACGAAATGAATATTATGAAAACAAGGATATTGTCATTCCTGTAAGTGCAACAATATCCGACGTCAATGAAACAGATGAAAACGATTACTCAATCGCAGTTTCCTACGAATATAACAATGAAGTATACGAAGATGTTCATTGGATGACAACAGATACAAAATATAAAATCGGCGATATTGTTGAAATCAGAATCAACCCTGAACGCCCCGTATATATTTTCCCGGAAGATAACGGCACAAAGGACATTATTGTGGGAATATGCTTGTTTATACCCTCCTCCGCCATCATAACAGCGGTTGTGATACATCTGATTAAGAAAGGAAAAAAGATACCTGAAGAATAAAAAATACCGGCTGTATCATAGCGATACAGCCGGTAAAAATTTGTGTCGATTTATTAAAGCTTTGAGAATCCGTGGTAATTTACAAGGGCATCGATTTTCTTGCCTTGTTTACAAAGGGGACATTCATGAGGTGCGCAAGTGAAATAGTCGGGAAGGTCGCCTGAATCGAAAACAGATGTAACTTCGTAGCCGTCACATTCTTTTTCAGAAGCAAAGATTGATGCAACACCTACAACTTCGCCACCGTAATATTTAACCGCGTCAATAGCTGCTTTTGCGGTAAAGCCTGTTGCAACAGAAACTGAAAGCACAAGAACATGTTTACCCTTAATCATCGGAACAATATTATCTCTGAAAAGAATCTGCGAACCGCCTCTTGTTTCAGGTGTTACAACATAAATTGTCTGATGTGCGTTGATATTCATAAAATTATTTTTTGTAAGCTCATTTGCAAGGCAGGTGCCGATAACTTCCATACCATCAATGCAAAGGATTGTATCAACAATTTTACTCTGGAATCTGTAATTGCTCGCAAGCTCCTGCGCCACAGCTGTAGCTTCCGAAAGACGCGATTTCTGCGCTGCAACATCAATATAATAATTACTGTGCGAATGGCTCATTGCAAAGTGGCCTTCTGCCACACGAAGAAAAAGATTATTTCTTTTTGTTTTTATTTTGCTGACTTTACTTGTAGGCATAAAAATCCTCCTTGATTTTAAATTTTAATACCTGATATCTTATTTTATAACAAATAAACAAAAATTACAATAAAAAAACGAAAAAAATATTTATTTTTTATAACATTATTCTACAAAAATCAGCAATAACATTATCTTTCTCTTTACAATTATTTATGTGCGTGATAAAATAAATTAAAAGATAAATGAAAGCGTGATTTTATGAAAAACATCTGGCACGATATTGACCCTAAAAGAATTACACCCGAGGACTTTGTAGCTGTGGTTGAAATTCCGAAAGGCAGCAAGAAAAAATATGAGTTGGACAAAGAAACAGGCCTTATTATGCTCGACCGTGTTCTTTACACTTCCACTCACTACCCTGCAAACTACGGATTTATTCCCCGCACATACGGCGACGACGAAGACCCTATGGATGTGCTTGTTTTATGCTCTGTGGCTCTTGAACCGTTAACACTCGTAAGATGTTATCCCATAGGATATATTGCGATGGTCGATGGCGGAAGGTCTGATGAAAAAATTATTGCAATTCCTTTCGGCGACCCCACTTACAACGGATATAAAGATATTTCAGAGTTGCCCGACCACATTTTCAACGAAATGAAACACTTCTTCTCTGTTTACAAAGCACTTGAAAATAAAGAAACTGTTTCAAAAGAAATCAAAGGCAGAGAAGCTGCTGTAAAAGTTATCAGAGAATCGCTTGATAATTATATTGAAGTTTTCTGCAAATAACCTGATAACAACAAAAATCCCGTTTCAAAACGAAACGGGATTTTTTATTACACTTCTTATCTGAACAAGGCCAGGAGAACGTCAACAAGGAACCATATAATCCACTGAAGAATTGTAAATTTAACTTCTACAGAGCATATATCAGTAACCTCTTTACCGTTTGAATCTATTACAGTACAGACAATCTGAGTTTTACCTCTGCCTACTGCTGTAATAACACCGTTTTCATCAATCTTTACCACAGATTCATCTTTCGATTCGAAAATTACTGTACAATCTTCTTTTTTCATAGCACCGAGGCATACAATTATGGGCTCAAGTGTCAGTTCATCATCTTTATTTATAGTGATGTTTTCTCCGATTTCTACGCTGTCAACCTCGCCGATAGGTTCAATATATGAATCCTCATATGTATCTCCGCAAACAGAACATGTATGAGTTGTATAACCGTACTCCGTATATGTGGGAGGTGTAACAACCGATACATAGTTATGACCGAGAGCTGCAATTTCTTCCTGCACTTTATGGCCCTCTGTGCCCTCTGCACAACGAGAACATTCTCTTACTCTTTCACCGGGCTGAGTACATGTAGCTTCAGTAATAATTGTCCATTCACCGTATGCATGGCCAAGAGCTGCAACTGCATTGTCTCTGTAACTGTCATCACACAATGAACATTTATACTCAGTAAAGCCGCCTTCAAGGCAAGTAGCTTCTGTCACAAAAGCCACATATCTGTGACCTGAGGGAAGAACTTTGCCGGTTTCCTTGTGGTTACATACTGTGCATACTCTGCTCTTGACGCCTTGTTCTGTACATGTTTCGTCAACCTCAATTATCCAGTTATTATATCTGTGACCGAGCGCCGGAACAATATCTTCATCTTTGTAAGCACCGCAGATTGAACATGTTTTTCTTGTATATCCATCGTCATCGCAATCGGGTTCGAATTTTTCTGAAATGCTGTAATCGTGTCCGCCGTCAACTGTGGGGAATTCAAATTTTACTGTATATGTTTCCGAACCGATTGTGATTTCTGATTCAGCTTTGTTGCCTGTCTTATGGCAATCAACAAATGTAAGCACATAATTACCTTCTTCTGAAACTGTAATTGCCGTGCCTTCCGTCTTCACGCTTACTGCTGCATCAGATTCTTTTGTCATAGGACGAATTTCAATAAATTCAACATTTTCTTCAGCCGTAATGATAATGATAATACCGCTTGCTGTTGCTTCTGCATTAACAAGATCAAGCTTACCTGCATTTACAAGAGCAGTTTCTACATCTGACAAATCCAGGAAAGTTTTTGTTGCAGTTGTAATTACAGTATTATTTTCCATGATAACAACTTTATTCCACTTTGTTTCAGTACCGCCGAAAATTACATCCGTAATTTCAGTGCATCCTTCAAAAGCACTTGTTTTGATTGTTCTTACTTCCTTGGGAAGAGTAATCTTTTCAAGATTTTTGTTACCGGAGAATGCGTTTTCGCCAACAGTTACAACGCCTGCAGGAATTTCGTATTCCGCATTTGTTTTACCTGTGGGATAATAGACTATTTCTGTTTTAGCTTCATTGAAAAGAGCACCTTCAGCATCACTGCTGAAATTCATGTTTGCTTCATCAACTGAAACTGCAGTAAGTTTTGCACAATCAGCAAAAGCCGATTTTCCGATTGAAACAACACTTGCAGGAACAGAAACACTTACAAGTTCATCGCAGTTGAAAAATGCTTTTTCGCCGATAGTTGTAACTCCCTGAGGAATTTCAATAGCTGAAATTTTATTATTGCCTGCAAAAGCGATTGCACTGATTGCAACAACGTTGTAGCCGCCGATTTTTGACGGAATCTTAACTGTGCCGCTCAATGATTCATGGCAACCTTCAATTGTTACTTTACCTGATACTACCGAATATTCATATTCTCTTCCCTCACAACCCGAGCAGACATTATTTATAAAAATATGACCCGGTGCAGCATAATCTGTTCTTTCCGTTTCACCGCATGAACATCTGCCGATTCTGTAACCTGCTGTTGTGCATGTAGCTTCAACTTCTTCAACTGTTTCATCATATGAATGGGTATGGGGGTCGGGAACGAAAACAAGAGTTGCATTGAGAAGTGAATCGTTTGATGTGCCGATAACAACATTTTCCCATTCACTCTTCATCACGCCGCAATTAACTTCTGTAAGGCCTGTGCAGTTTGAGAAAGCTGCATCGCCGATTATCTTAATGCTTGCGGGGAAAGTAACGCTTGTAACAGCTGAACGTGATGCAAATGCATAGTCAGCGATTACTGTTGTTCCGTCGCTTATCGTGTATGAGCCGTTTACTGTATCATCAGCTTCAATAAGATATTTACCGATATATAAAACACCGTTTTTCCAATTTGATGCTGTGTTATAATAACCTGTTCTGTAGAAAGCACAGCTTCCGATTTCTTCTACTGTTTCAGGGATAGTAATTGAAACGATTTCGCTGTGACCGTCAAATGCACCGTCACCGATAGAATTGATTGTGTAGCCATCAATAACTGACGGAATTACAAGGTCTGTTGCATTTCCGTTGTAACCTGTGATTTTTGCCTTTGTGCCGTCAGACGCAAGAACAAATTTTTTCATAAGACATTTTGTACAATTGTTATCTGAAAAATTATGTCCTGTTGCAGGGAGAGTTTCCGTATAAGAATGTCCGCATTCACATTCGTATAAAACAGAACCCTGCTGTGTACATGTTGCAGTATTAACCGTCTTTACATTGAATTCGTGTTCATGCTCTGCACCGCCGGCAAAAATGAACGATGCACCTGTAAGCTTTTCGTTATTTGCGCCGATTGTAACTGCATTCCATTCAGTTGCAGCTCCGGCATAATTTACCTTTGTAAGAGCTGTACAGCCTGAAAAAGCAGAGGCTGCAATTTCTTTTACAGCTTTACCGATTGTAATTTCTTCAAGAGAAGCTGCATCTGCAAATGAAAGAATATTGATTTTAGTTGTTTCATCTGCAACCACATATGCTTTGTTACTGCTGCCTGCAGGATATCTGATAAGCTGAGTCTTGTCCTTTGAATAAAGAACGCCATTTTCATCGCTACACAATGCAGTATTAGCTGCGTTTACGTTGAAAGATATAAGCTTATTACAGCCTTCAAAAGCATCTGTACCGATAGTTGTTACACCTTTACCGATAACGATTGATTCAAGATTTCGGCTTCCGAGAAAAGCATTTTTGCCGATAGCTGTAACTTTGTCGCCGAGGATAACTGTTTTTAAATTTTTGCTTCCTGCGAAAGCATTATCCTTGATTGTAATAACACTGTCCGCAGCAGTGAAAGTTTCCGATGCATCAGAAGCAGGATAAACAATCAACTCTGTTTTTTCTTTGTTGTACAAAGCGCCTGTTTCATCACTTGTATAAGCTGTGTTTTCAGCAGCTACTTCAAATTTTTCAAGGCTTCCGCATTCTGAAAAAGCATTTTCACCGATTGTCTGAACGCCTGCACCGATTTTTACCGAAACAAGCTTAGCACACTTTTCAAAAGAACATACACCTACTGTTTTTACACAATCCGGAATTGTTACAGATGTTATTTTTTCACATTCTGAAAATGAATGTTCATTGATGCCTGTAACAGGAACTGAACCGAGTGTTTCAGGAACAGTTATCTCGCCTTCTGCTGTTACGTCACACTTGGTAATAGCAGCTTCATCTCCTGAAATCTCATATGTCCACAGTCCTTCTGTCAAAGCACTTGCGAAAAGTGAGCCTGCCGGAACAAGACCAAAAACCATAACAAGAGCGAGCAGAGCAGACAATAATTTAATTGACTTTGAACTTCTTGTCATTTTACTTCCTCCCTATAAAAATATTCATATTGGAAATATCTAACAGCTATAGTATATCACTTGAAAAATCAATATGCAATATAATTTTATTAAAATTTATTATACAATTAATTGACTAAACTTTTTAAATATGATATAACAGAATCAACAAACTAAGGGGATTTATGTCCCCACGGCAAAGGAGACTTTTTATGTATAACGAACCGTTAAAAAGTAAAGCTTACGACAAACTCAAAGAAGCCACACTGGTTTACGCAGAAAGAATGTATGTTAAAATCGGCGAGCTTCAGAATGTCTGCGGTTACATAACAAAAGAACATTTCAGAAACGTTCCCGACGTTGAATGGACTCCCATTGACAAAAACTATTCATGGGGTAGTGAAGAATGGGAAAACCTGTGGGTAAAAGGCACTTTTGAATATAACGAAAAATATGACGGACAGGAACTTTATGCTGTTTCACACGCAGGCGGTATTGAGCAGCTTTTCTTTGTTGACGGAAAACCGAAAGGTCTTTTCAATATCAAAGGCTCAACTTTCACAGGCCCCGGCCATTGTGTAAGAAGAATCGGCAAAAACGAAAAAGGCAAAAACTGGGACCTTGCTTTTGAATGTTATACAGGCCACTTCTGCGCAGGTACTTCTGTTTACGAAAATTACGAATATCCCGACATGGAGCCCTGGAGTTACAGACAGACTTACAAGGGTGTAGACATCTGCATAAGAGACGAAATTATCCATGAATTCGTTTTTGATATGACACAGATTTCTCAGGCTATTGAGCTTGCGCCGGAAACAAACTTCCTTAAATACCGTGCAATGAAAACTATGGATAAGGTGCTCAACGTGCTTATCCTTGACCCCAAAAGCACACCTTACGAAATCTGGCACAAATCAGTTGAAGACGCTCTTGAAATTACAAGAGAAATGTTCAAAGGTCAGGGCAACAGCATTTTCGGCAGACTCTGCCTTACAGGCCATTCACATATGGACACAGCATGGCTCTGGCCCGCTTCCGAAACTATGAGAAAATGCGCAAGAACTTATTCAAACGCTCTTGCTCTTATGGAAGAATATCCTGAATACCGCTTTATGCAGTCTTCAGCTCTTCATTGCGAATGGATGAAAGATTACTATCCCTCAATTTTCGAAGATATGAAAAAGAGAGTTGCAGAGGGCAGATATGAACCTAACGGCGGTGTTTACGTTGAATGTGACTGTAACATCACTTCAGGCGAACTTATGGTAAGACAGTTCCTTAAAGGTCAGCAGTTTACAAGAGAAAACTTCAACTTCACTTCCGACAGCTTCTGGCTTCCTGACACGTTCGGTTATAACGGAAACATCCCCCAGATTATGCTTGGCTGCGGATGTAAATATTTCTACACAACAAAGCTTGCATGGAATGAGCTTAACAGCTTCCCCTTCATCAGCTTTACATGGAAAGGTATTGACGGCAGTTCTGTTCTCACTCACTTCAACAGAATCCACCGTGCACCCGATGTCGATGCAGGTATTAACCTTATCAAGGAAATGCCCCTTAAAGAAACAAGCGATTTAAGGCTTCACGCTTTCGGCGTTGGTGACGGCGGCGGCGGACCTTCTTACTCAATGCTTGAGGCTGCACGCAGAATCAAGAAGCTTGACGGTATGCCCGAGGTTCAGGAATGCTCTGCAAGTCAGTTTATGCATAAGCTTGAAGAAATTCAGGACGACCTTCCTGTTTACGACGGTGAACTTTACCTTGAACTTCACCGCGGCACTCTTACACAGATGCACGATGTTAAGAGAAAGAACAGAAAAGCAGAATTTGCACTTCGCAATATGGAATACTTCAATGTTCTCTCCCAGGAAAAGAAAAATGAAAACGCAGACAAATGGCTTAAAGTTCTTCTTAAAAATCAGTTCCACGATATTCTTCCCGGCACATCAATTCCCAGAGTTTACGAAGTGTTCAACGAAGAAATGGACGAGCTTCTTGAAAACTACAAAAATGCAACATGCACTTATACAGATAAAATCACTGCAAAGGCAGACAAGAAAGTTACACTTTACAACACACTTTCATTTGACAGAAACGATGTTCATACCATCGAGGCTGACGGCTTTGCAAAAAACGCTCCTTCACAGAGATATACTGACCTTTGCGGTAAAGAAGTGCTTGCAATCGGTAAAACTTCTATCCCTGCTTTCGGTGCAAAAGTTATTGAACTTTCCGACACAGCAGTTGACAGCGCATCTGCATTCAGCTTTGACGGAAAAGTGCTTGAAACTCCTTTTGCAGTAATCACTCTCGGCGATGACGGATTTATTTCTTCATTTATCGACAAAGCTTCAGGCAGAGAACTCCGTAAGGAAAACGGTGCTCCCCTTAACGCACTTCTTACAGCAGAAGACGCTCCCGCATACTGGGATAACTGGGATATCGAATACGATGCTCTCGACAAACTCAGTCCCATCACAGGCTTTGAAGGCAGAGAAGTTGTTACTGACGGTGCAGTGCAATTTGTGCTTCGCAGTAAATATTCTTTCGGCTACAACAGCTCACTCACTCAGGACATGATTGTTTATGCAGACAGTCCCAGAGTTGACTTCCGCACACTTGTTGACTGGAAAGAAAAGCATTGCCTTCTCAAAGCAGGCTTTGATGTTGACGTTAAATCAGACACAGTCAGAAACGAAATTCAGTTCGGTCACGTACAGAGACCTACAACACGTAACAATTCTATTGACGTTGCCAAATTTGAAGTATGCAACTATAAATGGACAGATATTTCAGAATCACGCTTCGGTGTTGCAATTCTCAACGATTGTAAGTACGGTATTTCTGCTGAAAACGGCAACTTAAGGCTTTCACTTCACAGAGGCGGTAACCGCCCTGAAGTAGGTGCTGACGCAGGCTTGCATGAAATGACGTATTCATTCCTGCCCCATACAGGTGCTTTCACAACCGAAAACGTTGTACGTCCTGCTTATGAGCTTAACGTTCCTGCAGTATGTGCAGAAGGCGAAACAAGCCTTACAGATTCATTCCTTACAATCGATGCTCCCAACGTAATCTGTGAAGCTGTTAAGCCTGCAGAAAGCCTTGAAAACGCTTATGTTATCCGCGTTTACGAATGTGAAGGCTGCAAAACAAAAGCAAATATTACTCTTTCAGGAAAAGTCAATGAGGTTCTTTCTTCCAATATGCTTGAAGATATTACAGAACCTGCAGATGTAAACGGCAACACAATCACCGCAACGTTCAAGCCTTTCGAAATCAAAACATTTATTATTAAATAAAACAAAGCTGAAAAATCCCGTTTCGCAAGAAACGGGATTTTCTTTTACTTATTCAAATCGTGTTCTTTAATGAATCTGATTGTTTCATCAACTGTTGTGAATGCAAGAGCAACAACTGTGTCTGCGCCTCCGTAATAAATTGCGATTTTACCGCTGTCCGCGTCTGTAAGTGCAGCACAAGGAAAAACAACGTTAGGCACATCACCCACAAGCTCATAATTTTCATGAGGAGCCAGAAGGAAACAATCTGCTCTGTGTTTTACAATCCAGGGCTTATCAATATCAAGAATTGCCGCACCCATTGCATAAGTAAAACCATTGCAGGAAGTCAGCACACCGTGGTAAAAAACAAGCCAGCCTTCGTCAGTTTCAATAGGTGTAGGTCCTGCACCTACCTTTGTCATTTCCCAGTTTTTCACAGGAGACATTACAAATCTGTGTTTACCCCAGTATGTAAGGTCTTTACTGTGACTTAAGAAAATGTCGCCATAAGGTGTGTGACCTCTGTCGCAAGGACGGATAAAAAGAACAAACTCATCGTTGATTTTTCTGGGGAAAAGCACACCGTTTCTTGCAACGGGATAACATGCATCTTCAAACTGCACCCACTCTTTGAAATCAGTTGTGTAAGCAATGCCGATTGTTGTGCCGTGAGGTGTAAGATTTACCCATGAAAGATAAAACTTTCCGTCAATTTCGCAAAGACGGGGGTCATAACCTCTGAAAATTACTTTTTCTTCAAGCTCCCAGTTAATTGCATCTTTACTGTAGCCCACAACAAGTGTATGGTCACGGCTTATGTTATCAACTCTGAACACGCCTGCAAAACCGTCTTTATAAGGCACAACCGCAGAGTTGAAAATGCTGTTTGCACCGAAAAGGTTGTCCCTTGTGATTACGGGATTTCCGCTGTAACGCCATACGGGATATTTATAACCCTCAGGTTTATCTTCCCACGGAATATTGGGCATTGAAGCACCGATAATTTTAGCCATATTTATTCCTCCTGAAATTTATTCATTTTCTTTTGTCTGCTGTGCTTTTGTTTTTGCAACAACACGCTTCGTAATAAGACTTGCTATTAACACAAACACAACAATGATTGCAACGGGAATTACCGCAACCCATGGCTTTTCACCAACATTCTTAAGTGCAACACCAAAAGCTGTGTAAACAATTGCAAGAGGTACCATGCCGAGTCCTGCACCGATTATGTAATTCCTGAAAGAAACATTTATCGCACCAAAAAGAAGGCTTGATAAATCGGAAGGGATAATACCCGAAAGCTTAATTGCAAAGGTCATTGTTGTTTCATTTGCTCCCTTGAAATCATCAAGCTTTTTAACAGCTTTGAAACGGGTTTTCATCGAATCCACAATTCCTGCACCTGTGAATCTGCCGAGAAAATAAGGTGCAAATAAACTTAACCCGACTGAAATTATGTTAATTGCAAGAGCTATCCAATAGTCAGGCATAAGATATCCGCAGATAGCAAAAACTACTGCAGGCGGAAAAACGAGAGCAAAAGATTTTACAACAGAAAAAAGAATTATACCTGCCGCAAGCACCAATGTTCCGCCCTGAATCATTTCAGCCAATCGGGGAATATTCGTTACCTTGATATCATATTTACGAATCAGAATGACACAGGCTACAACCATCGCAAGCATAAAAACACCTGCTGCAATCTGCAAAGTTTTCACTAACTTACTATAGTTTTTCCCTTCCATGCAAAATCTCCCTTATGTATAAGTTTCCTTTTGATTATACATCATATCATAAATCATTTCAACAAAAATTTTAAAACATAAAAGCTCCTGCATCAGGTGGCGTTTCAGGATGCACCGCCTGTTATGCAGGAGTTTTGTTTTAATCTTTTCTGCTGAAGTTTGATTTATCTACGCCGCAAAGCGGGCATACAAAATCATCAGGAAGTTCTTCAAACTTTGTGCCGGGCGCAATGCCGTGATTCGGGTCACCTTTTTCTTCATCATACACCCATGAACACACATCACACACGTATTTCATATCAGTTCACCTCCCGTTTACTGATAATCCTCACAAAGTTCTTTAGCAAGTGCATCAATCTGCTGAATGTTTTCTTCATTCATTGCAGAGATGATTTTTACTGTATTTTCAGCATAAGTTAAATTCTTGCTGTTTTCAAGCATTTTCTGCATAAATTTCGTAGCCACAGGACCCCAGCTTCCGTTTTCAATGAAAGCTACAGTTTTATTCTGGAAATTACGCTCAACAAGGTCAAGTATAAATTCACGCATAAACGGGAAAACATCGCCATTATAAGTTGTTGTTGCAAAAACAATTTTACTGTATCTGAAAGCATCTTCAACAGCTTCTGCCATATCGCACCTTGCAAGGTCATTTACCGCAACTTTCGGACATCCGTATTCTTCAAGCTTTTCTGCAAGAAGAAGTGCGGCCTTTTTAGTATTACCGTAAACTGAAGTATATGCAACAAGAACTCCGTCTGTTTCAGATTTATAAGATGACCATATATCGTAAAGGTTGATATAGTAACCGAGATTTTCATTCAGTACCGGTCCGTGAAGAGGGCAGATGATTTCAATATCAAGCGTAGATGCTTTTTCGAGAAGCTTCTGTACCTGTGCACCATATTTTCCTACAATACCGATGTAATAACGTCTTGCTTCGCATGCCCAGTCTTCTTCAACATCGAGCGCTCCGAATTTTCCGAATCCGTCAGCAGAGAAAAGAACTTTATCTGTGCTGTCATAAGTAACGATAACCTCAGGCCAATGGACCATTGGTGCAGTTGCAAATGTAAGGTTATGTCTGCCGAGAGTCAATGTATCTCCGTCGCCCACTACAACCTGTCTGTCAGCAAAATCTGTGCCGAAGAAATTTTTCATCATCACAAAAGCTTTCTGTGATGCCACAATTTTTGCATCAGTATATTTCTCGGCAAACACCTGAACATTTGCTGAATGGTCAGGTTCCATATGCTGAACAATAAGGTAATCAGGTTTTCTGCCTGCAAGGGTTTCTTCAATATTTTTCAACCATTCATCAGCAAATGATGCATCTACGCTATCCATGATTGCAATTTTTTCATCAATAATCGCATATGAATTGTAAGCCATACCGTTAGGCACGATATACTGGCCTTCAAACAAATCAATATTATGGTCATTGACACCGATATATTTTATATCTTCTGTTATTTTCAACTAAAGCACCGCCTTTTAAAATTTCAACACATTATACCACAAATTTTTAAACGATTCAATAATATATCATTAAGTAATTCTGCCAATTCCGATTCACAACGCAAAATTGAGAGTAGTGATAAATTATAAATTATCTGTGAGTTTAAAAGCGAGCGTTGCCTTCCTCTGACGAGGAAGGTGGATTTTTTGTGCTTGCACAAAAAAGACGGAAGGAGAGAAACATCAAAAATATAACTACCCCTCAGTCTTTTTGCTTCGCAAAAATCCAGCT
>JAGBHV010000049.1 GCA_017935325.1 Clostridia bacterium | reverse complement strand
GTCAGCAGCCCTTTTTGACGGGCAGACAGATGAAACTGAATTGGGTGTAACCTATGGCGAGCTTGACGCATATCTTTCCGGCAAGGAGATTGAGGAAGAGAAGAAAAAGATCATAGAGCGTATGCATAAGGCAAGTGAACATAAAAGGACGGGGATTTCAGTTTATACATATAAATGAAAATATCAAAGCTCCCTGTTTCGGCTCAAAACCGATTCAGGGAGCTTTTTTCGTTATAGATTAATCCTAACCGTAGATACACCGCCCATTTCAGGCTTTTTATCCATAAACCCATCAGGAATTTTGCCTTCATAGCTTTCCATATATGTTGCTGAACCGAGATAAGCAGAGATGTTAGTCCTTGGTATTATAACCCAATCAGAATCAGGCTCTTTGTTTGCAATGTAGTACTCAGCAAGAGTAATCATAAGCCTTTCTGTTTTCGCGTTTACACCGTAAGACTTGATTTTTTGCAGAGCTTCATCGGGCAGTACAAACGCCTCAGTACGCAACGGACCGAGAACAAGAGCATCTGCAATAGCTGTATCAAAAAGTAATGGAAAATCAGCAGAAGAACGGTTGTTGTATATCGAATACTGATACTGTATCAGCTTGTTAGCCCAAGTGTTTTCAATAGCTTTTAAGGTCTTCTTTTCGGCAAAGCAGTACGGAGTCAATATCGTGGCAGGTTCGGTATCAAATGTCCGGGATGGGAAAGTGTTCAATACAGCTATGATTTTTGACCGAGACGGTGAGTGTATTGCCGAATATGATAAGACTCATCTGTTTACCCGCGATGGGGGAGGATGATTATTATACCGGTGGCGACCACCTGTGTCGCTTTACTCTTGACGGTGTAAAGTGCGGTATTATCATTTGTTACGATGTGCGTTTTCCCGAGCTGACCCGTAGCCTCGCTTTGCAGGGACTTGATATGTTATTCGTAGTATCTCAGTGGCCAAAGGAACGCATCTTTCATCTGCGCACGCTTACCACTGCCAGAGCGATTGAGAATCAGATGTTTGTGGTTTGCTGTAATTCCTGCGGTACAGCCGATAAAACTGTATATGACGGTAAATCCGCCATTGTCGAACCTTTTGGAAAAACGCTTGCACTTGCCGGGGAAAATGAAGAAATCATAACCGCGGCCTGTGATATGCAGACTCTTTCGGATATTCGTGGCAGTATACCTGTGTTTCGTGACAGATGCCCGGAGCTTTACTGAAAAGAAGTTTATTCTATGTGTGATTACATGGTTGAATTAAAAATGGTTGCCTTTAAAATTGGTTGCGGTAGAATAGTGAGAGTGAAAAAGCAAAAATTAATGTCATTATTTCTTATGTATGTGGTAGTAACTGAGCAAATGGGGGCAGTGTATTTTTATGAAAAGAGTTTTTGGAGCGGTTGTGCATTACATCACAGAAGTTCTCAATGTATTTTATAAAATATGTTTTCGTAGGTCTCGAAAATAAATTTTATAATGATACAGTTGATTTCAATGTGGAGTGGTGTTAAAATAAAGTATAACTGTTTAGGAGTTTTGAATATGAACATATTACATATGAAATATGCTGTTGAGGTGGCAAGGGTCGGGTCGCTTAACAAGGCTTCGGAAACCCTGCTTATTGCACAGCCAAACTTAAGCCGTTCGATTAAAGAGCTTGAAGCTGATCTGGGTATAACAATTTTTGACCGTACTCCAAAGGGAATGTTTCTTACTCCTGACGGAGAAACTTTTATAGGTTATGCAAAAGACATTTTGAAGCAGATTGACCAGGTAGATTCAATGTACAAAAATGGTATAGTCAAAAAACAGAAGTTTTCAATTTCTGTGCCGAGAGCCTGTTATATATCAGATGCTTTTGCACGGTTTTCAAAATCTCTCACTGACGAGCCTGCAGAAATCTTTTATAAAGAAACAAACTCTCAGCGTACTATCAATAATATACTTAATCACGACTATAATCTCGGCATAATAAGATATGCAGAAAATTACGATAAATATTTTAAGTCTATGCTTGAAGAAAAGGGCCTGACTTATGAGATGGTGACAGAGTTTACCTACTCGCTTATAATGAGTGCAAATAATCCTCTTGCTCAAAAAGAGAATATAACTTACGATGACCTTAAAGGTTACATCGAAATTGCCCATGCGGACCCATATGTGCCGTCACTTCCTCTGGCAAAGGTTGTTAAGGAGGAGCTGCCTGATAACATTGACAGACGAATTTTTATTTTTGAAAGAGCAAGTCAGTTTGATCTGCTTTCTGAAAATCCCGAGACGTTTATGTGGGTATCTTCTGCTCCGAAGAAGGTTCTTGAAAGATATAATCTCGTTCAGAAGAAATGCGGAGATAACAAAAAAGTATACAAGGATTTGCTCATATATCAAAAAGGATATAAACTTACCAAAATTGACAAGCAATTTATAACAGAATTATGTGAATCTAAACGAAAACATATATAATCGTAAAGCCTGATTTAATCGTCAGGCTTTATTTTATGCCGTTTTTTGCCTTTTTTAAGTCAGGTATATCAAAAAACATAACACCGGTTAACATTTTTATAATTCCCAAGACATAAAAAGTCTGTTAAAATAATAACAATCTCGTAAGAGAACAAATCAAAGCTACAATCAAACAAATTATTTTAGGAGGATAAAAATGGATAACAAGGTTTACGAAATTGTAGATAGCGTTGAAAAACTCGAAGAAGCTATCGCACGCACAAGAAAGGCTCAGCAGGTTTTCGCAACTTACACGCAGGAACAGGTTGATAAAATTTTCCTTGCTGCTGCATCTGCTGCTAACAAAGCAAGAATCCCTCTTGCAAAAATGGCAGTTGAAGAAACAGGCATGGGTGTTGTTGAAGATAAAGTTATCAAAAACAACTACGCTGCTGAATATATCTACAATGCTTACAAGGATACAAAAACCTGCGGCATAATAGAAGAAGACAAAGCTTTCGGTATTAAGAAAGTTGCAGAACCTATCGGTGTTGTTGCTGCAGTTATTCCTACAACAAACCCCACATCAACAGCAATTTTCAAATGTCTTCTTGCTCTTAAAACACGTAACGCCATTATTATCTCTCCTCATCCGAGAGCAAAGAACTGCACAATTGCTGCAGCAAAACTCGTTCTTGAAGCAGCCGTAGCTGCAGGCGCTCCCGAAGGAATCATCGACTGGATTGACGTTCCTTCACTTGAAATGACAAACACAGTTATGAAAGAGTCGGATATCATCCTTGCAACAGGTGGCCCGGGTATGGTTAAGGCAGCTTACTCAAGCGGTAAACCTGCACTCGGTGTTGGTGCAGGTAACACTCCTGCAATCATCGATGATACAGCAGACATTCTCAAGGCTGTTAACTCAATTATCCATTCTAAAACATTCGACAACGGTATGATTTGTGCTTCAGAACAGTCAGTTATTGTCATGGAAAGCATTTATGGCGCAGTTAAGCAGGAGTTTGCTGCAAGAGGCTGCTACTTCCTCAACGCTGAAGAAACAGAAAAGGTAAGAAAAACAATTATTATCAACGGTGCTCTCAATGCAAAAATTGTTGGTCAGAAAGCAGTGAAAATTGCTGAACTTTCAGGTGTTAAAGTTCCCGTCGGTACAAAAATCCTCATCGGTGAGGTTGAAAGCGTTGACATCAGTGAAGAATTTGCACACGAAAAACTTTCTCCCGTTCTTGCAATGTATAAGGCTGAAAGCTTTGAAGATGCACTTTCAAAAGCTGAACACCTTGTTGCAGACGGCGGTTACGGTCACACATCTTCACTCTATGTAAATGAAATCACAGAAACAGAAAAAATCAACAAATTTGCTTCCCGAATGAAAACTTGCCGTATTCTTGTAAACACACCTTCATCACACGGTGGTATCGGTGACCTTTATAACTTCAAACTTGCTCCCTCACTTACACTCGGCTGCGGTTCATGGGGCGGCAACTCGGTATCAGAAAACGTTGGTGTAAAACACCTTATCAATATTAAGACAGTAGCAGAAAGAAGGGAAAATATGCTTTGGTTCCGTGCACCTGAAAAGGTATATATCAAGAAAGGTTGTCTTCCTGTTGCTCTTGACGAACTCAAGAACGTTATGGGCAAAAAGAGAGCATTTATCGTAACAGATACTTTCCTTTACGAAAACGGCTATACAAAACCCATCACAGACAAACTTGACGAAATGGGCATTGCACACACAACATTCTTCAATGTTCAGCCTGACCCCACACTTGGCAACGCAAAAGAAGGTGCGGCACAGATGCGTGCATTCAAACCCGACACAATCATCGCTCTCGGTGGCGGCTCAGCTATGGACGCAGCAAAAATCATGTGGGTAATGTACGAGCATCCGGAGGCAGACTTTATGGATATGGCTATGAGATTCATCGATATCCGTAAGAGAGTTTACACATTCCCCAAAATGGGTGAAAAAGCATACTTTATCGCTGTTCCCACATCAGCAGGTACAGGCTCAGAAGTTACTCCCTTCGCAGTTATCACAGACGAATCAACAGGCGTTAAATATCCTCTTGCTGACTACGAGCTTCTTCCCAACATGGCAATCATCGACACAGATTTCCATATGTCAGCTCCCAAAGGTCTTACAGCTGCATCAGGTATCGACGCAGTAACACACGCAGTTGAAGCTTACGCTGCAATGCTTGCAACAGATTACACAGACGGACTTGCACTCCAGGCACTCAAGAATATATTCAAATATCTTCCCCGTGCATACGAAAACGGTCAGACAGATGTTGAAGCAAGAGAGAAAATGGCAAATGCTGCAACAATGGCAGGTATGGCTTTCGCAAACGCATTCCTCGGAATTTGTCACTCAATGGCTCACAAACTTGGTGCTTTCCATCACCTTCCTCACGGTGTAGCAAATGCCCTTATGATTGAAGAAGTTCTTCGTTTCAACGCATCAGAAGCTCCTGTAAAAATGGGTACATTCTCACAGTATGACCATCCTCATACACTTGCACGTTATGCAGAAATCGCTGATTACCTTGGTCTCGGCGGTGATTCAGATAAAGAAAAACTCGAAAACCTTATTAAAGCAATCAACGACCTTAAAGCAAGAGTTGGTATCAAAGAAACAATCAAAGATTATGGCATTGACGAAAAGGTATTCCTTGATAACCTTGATGAAATGGTTGAACAGGCATTCGACGACCAATGCACAGGAGCAAACCCCAGATATCCCCTTATGAGCGAAATGAAAGAAATGTATCTCAACGCATATTACGGCAAACACTTTATTGAACCCGATATGCCCACAGCAGAAGACATTTCAGAAGATTTCAAAGCAGACAAAGTAAAGACAGTTTACCGTAAAGGTAAGAAAGCATAATTGAGGGAGGAAATAAAGATGAAACTTGACAGAGTAATTGCAGTAAGAAACAACAAAACTATCTACCGTGACGGCGACAAGTGCGTTAAGGTTTTCAATGAAGATTATTCAAAAGCAGACGTTCTCAACGAAGCACTCAACCAGGCAAGAATTGAAGAAACAGGTCTTAATATCCCCAAAATTCTTGAAGTTACAATGATTGACGGCAAATGGGCTATCGTTTCAGAATATATCAAAGGCAAAACTCTCCAGCAGCTTATGGACGAAGATGCAGAGAAGAAAGATGAATACATCGAAAAGCTCGTTGATATTCAGCTTGAAGTTCAGTCAAAAACCTGCCCCCTCCTTAATAAACTCAAGGACAAGATGAACAGAAAAATCAGTCAGTCTGAAATTGATGCAACAACACGCTATGACCTTCACACTCGTCTTGAAGGTATGCCCAAGCACAACAAAGTTTGTCACGGCGACTTTAACCCCTCAAACATCATTATTGCAGATGATGGCACAGCATACATCCTTGACTGGTCACACGCAACACAGGGTAACGCATCAGCAGACGCAGCAAGAACATACCTTCTTTTCTGGCTCCACGGAGACATTGAAGGTGCAAAGAAATATCTTGATTTGTTCTGTAAAAAAAGCAATACGGCAAAACAGTATGTTCAGAAGTGGATGCCCATTGTTGCCGCTTCACAGTCAGTAAAAGGTAACGAGAAAGAAAGAGAATTCCTTCTTTCATGGGTTGACGTTGTAGATTACGAATAATATTATTGCGAAGGAGAAATCAATATGAAAATTACAGTTTGCATTGGTAGTTCTTGTCACATCAAAGGTTCGCGTCAGGTTGTCGAACAGCTCCAGTACCTTATTTCAGAAAACAATCTTGGTGATAAAGTCGAGCTTGGAGGCACATTCTGTATGGGTAAATGTCAGCAGGGCGTTTGTGTAACAGTAAATGATGAGTTTTTCTCAGTTACACCTGATACAGTAGGTGAATTTTTCCAGAAAAACGTAGTTGAGAAGGTATAAAACATGGTAATAGTTCAGGTTTGTGTAGGAAGTTCCTGCCACCTGAAAGGCTCACCTGAAATTGTAGAACTTTTTCAGAAAGCCGTTGAAGATTATCATTTAGAAGACGAAGTTACACTTGCCGGCAGTTTCTGTATCGGCAAGTGTAATCGCGTTGGAGTTACAGTTCAGGTAAATGATGAAATTCACACAGGTGTTACAAAGGAATCTTTTAAAGAATTTTTTAAAGAAAATGTTTTAGATAAAATCGAAAGGGAGTAAGACTTATGTCAAATTGCCTGACCCTTAAAAAATCAAACTGCAAAAACTGCTACAAATGTATCCGCCATTGTCCTGTTAAAGCAATCCGCTTTTCAGGCAATCAGGCACACATTATCGGGAACGAATGTATCCTTTGCGGACAGTGCTTTGTTGTCTGCCCCCAGAATGCAAAGGAAATTGTTGACGAAACAGAAAAAGTAAAGGTTTTCCTCCAGACAGGCGAGCCTGTCATCGTCAGCCTTGCACCATCATTTATTGCAAATTACCATGGTGTAGGTATCAACTCTATGAGAAAAGCACTTAAAAAGCTTGGTTTCTACGATGTTGAAGAAACCGCTATCGGTGCAACAATGGTTAAAAATGAATACGAGCGTATGATTAAAGAGGACGACAGAGATGTTATTATTTCTTCTTGTTGTCACTCGATCAATCTTCTTATACAGAAATACTTTCCCGGAGCAATGGAATATCTTGCAGATGTTATGTCACCTATGCAGGCTCATTGTCAGGACATCAAAAACCGCTTCCCCAATGCTAAAACAGTTTTTATAGGTCCTTGTGTTGCAAAGAAAGATGAAGCCGAATATTATGAAGGAATTGTTGATGCAGTTCTCACTTTTGAAGAGCTGACAAACTGGCTCAAAGAAGAGAGAATCACTCTTGAAGAAGAAATGGATTCAGACCTTTGCAGTAAGGCTCGTTTTTTTCCCACAACAGGTGGTATTCTCAAAACGATGGCTCAGGAAAAAGAGGGCTACAACTATATCGCTCTTGACGGAGTAAGTAATTGTGTAGAAGCACTCAAAGATGTTATTGACGGAAAAGTTCATAAGTGCTTTATTGAAATGTCTGCTTGTGTAGGCAGCTGCGTAGGCGGTCCCGTTATGGAAAAATACAACAGCACTCCTATCAAAGACTATATCGCAGTTGCAAACTTTGCAGGCGAAAGAGATTTCGATATACCTCAGCCGAAATCAAGTGAACTCAAAAAGAATTTTGCATATATTGAACATAAACTGTCACTTCCATCAGAAACGGAAATCAACAGTGTTCTTCGTCAGATGGGCAAATTCAAGGAATCAGATGAGCTTAACTGTGGTTCATGCGGTTACAATACATGCCGTGAAAAAGCAATTGCAATCTGTCAGGGCAAAGCAGAAATTTCAATGTGTCTGCCTTTCCTTAAAGACAAAGCAGAAAGCTTCTCTGATACAATTGTTAAAAACACACCAAACGGTCTTATCGTTCTCAATGAACAGCTTGAAGTTCAGCAGATTAACGCTGCTGCAAGGAAGATTATGAATATCCGTTCAGCATCTGATGTACTCGGATGTCAGGTTGTAAGAATTCTCGATCCTACAGTTTTCCTCAAGGTCCGTGATTCAGGCAGAGATGTGAGAGATGAACGAGTTTATCTTGCAGAATATAAACGCTATGTGGAACAGACGGTTGTTCATGACCGTGATTCACATCTTTTAATCGGTATTATGCGTGATATAACAGATGAGGAATACGCAAGAGAAAGAAAAGAACAGATAAGCCGTCATACAGTTGAGGTTGCAGATAAAGTTGTTGAAAAGCAGATGAGAATTGTTCAGGAAATTGCTTCACTTCTCGGCGAAACTGCGGCAGAAACAAAAATTGCTCTTGCAAAACTGAAGGAGTCAATTACTGATGAATGATTTATGTGCAGATATCGGATATAAGAGTGTAAATCATTACGGAGAAGAGCTTTGCGGTGACCATGTTGATATTGTTGAAGAAAACGAAAACTCAACCGTTATTGTTCTTGCAGACGGTCTCGGCAGCGGTGTAAAAGCAAGCATTCTCTCAACACTCACTTCAAAGATTATTTCTACGATGATGGCAGAAGGACTTCCTATTGAAGAATGTGTTGAAACAATTGCAGCAACACTTCCTGTTTGTTCAGTAAGAGGAGTTGCTTATTCGACCTTTACAATTATTCATCTTCTCAATAATGACACAGCAGAGATAATTCAGTATGATAATCCGCAGGTGATTGTTCTTCGTGATGATGTGAATTATGATTATCCGAAAACAGAAATGAATATCGGTGGCAAAAAGATTTTTAAATCAACAATCAAACTTCAGGAAAACGATGTTTTCGTTGCAATGAGTGACGGCTGTCCTCACGCAGGTATCGGACTTGCATTCAACTTCGGTTGGAAAAGAGAAGATATCATTGATTTTATGGAAACTATTGTTCCAGCAGGATATACAGCGAAAACGCTTTCAACAATGCTTGTTGATGAGTGCAATAAGCTTTACGGTTACGAGCCGGGTGACGATGCAACGGCATGTGTTGTGAAAGTCAGAAAAAGAGAGCCTATGAACATTCTCTTCGGTCCTCCCTCAAACAGAGACGACTGCGACAGAATGATGTCTCTTTTCTTCTCAAAGGAAGGTAAGCATATTATCTGTGGCGGTACAACCTCATCAATTGCTTCAAAATATCTTGGTAAACCTCTTAAGGCTACCCTTGATTTTGAACAATCAGATGTGCCTCCTATTGCTGAAATAGATGGTGT
>JAGBHV010000048.1 GCA_017935325.1 Clostridia bacterium | reverse complement strand
GAACAAAATTCCTTGTATTATTACCAAAAGCCTCGCAAGGCGACAGCCTTGCTGCATTTTTGGCTTCAATCCAAGAAATTTTGCTTTTCTACGAAACTGCGAAGCACTTTAAAATGCGAAATTGCGTGTGCAAGAAAAGGCGAAAACCACCGATAACGCTGTCGCGTATCGGTGGTTTTTAAAGCATTATTGTGCCGTAAGTTCACATTTTAAAGAAAAACTTCCTTATGGGAACTCGGCGAACCGTCAGGCATTTTTATTTTTATACAACTAATGATATCTCTCGCTGTTCACATTATTATAAATTTGAAAACCTAATATTTCAATAATTATTCCCTCGTAAAATTCCTGCCCTTTTTCCACATCCTCAGGATATGCAAGAGAATGAACATCGGAAACTTTATAGAGAATGGCAGTATATTCTACAGTGCCGCCGTCCTTTAACTGCATTGGTATCGGAACAAGCATAATCAAAACTATAACAACGCAAAGTATTTTAATCCACTTCTTTTTCATTATAAACAACCTCTGCAATCATTGTTATTCTTCAATATAAATCTGCATTGCTTTATAACATTTTAAGGTTTCGCTATCAGCTGAATTGAAATTCTGCGAGAAAGTCTGCAGACTTCCCGAAGGATTTACTACAAGACCTGTAAGTTCAAGATATGCTGAATAATAATCCATCAAAGCATCATATGCTGCTTCATATTCTTCAGGCGGATCCTGAAGCTGCTTCATAAGACCTTCCACTGTTTCCTGATTGCTTTCAATTTCCGATATCTGAGCACGGAATGCAGAATCAGAAAACAAGGCTGCCAGAGAATCATTGAAGTCATCATTAAATCCGTAACCGTTGCTGTGAGTATATTTATAGGTTTCAGAATCATACTCTTCATAAATCGTATCATACCATACTGATTTAATAAGATTACCTGCATCTTCTGCTTTTGCAGCTCCCGAAAGCATTGTCATTGTAACGAGGTTTAAATTATCTCCGTATTCTTCAACCTTTTTACTGTTCGACGCACTGACTGCAAAAATAGTTATAATTGCCGCAAAGACCAATAAAACTGCCACAACTATAACAGCTATCAGGCCACCCTTTGATTTTTTCGGAGGCATAGCCATTACAGGAGGCTGTATATTCTGAATAACCGGATTTTCAGCCTGAATAATTTCACCTGATGCATTTTCAGAAGGCACTTCTTCACCCGTCGGAGTTTCTCCTTCACCTGATACGGTTTCCTCTTCGGATGCAGGGCAACTGCACTGCGGACAGTTTTCTCCGTCTTCAGGAAGCTGTGTTCCGCATTTTTCGCAAAAAGACGGGTTCTTTTTTTCTTCCTCTGCAACGATTTCATGAATCAACTGACATCCGCAATAGGGGCAGAAATTTGATTTGCCGTTTAATTCTTTTCCGCAGCCGGGGCAAAAATTCAGAGCCATAAAAATCAATCCTTTCGTATATTAAGTATCAAAATGATTGTAACATTTATTTTCTCTTTTGTAAAGAGAAAATAAGTCTGAAAAGGTTTGACCTTTTCAGACTTGACTTATCATTTATTTAATTTCAATTCCCCATATGTGTTTTGATTGAATTGTTTCGGGATTAACAACAGGGAAAATAAGCTTCATTCTGCCGTTTGCGTTTTCTGTTTTTATTTCAAGGTCTTCGTTACCGAGAAGTGTTACTTTCTTATCCTGCGAATAATCATAATCTTCAAGCACTATTTCGCCGAAAGGATATTTTTTGATAAACACAAAATCAGCATCGTCTTTTGTTGTGTACCATACATTTTCCTGCTTGCTGAACTTCAGTTTACGGCTTGCATATATTCCTTTACCGTTGATTTTAAGCCAATCGCCGATTTCAAGAAGCCTTTCCTGCATAATAACGGGGATTGTACCGTCTGCTGCAGGACCAACATTGAGAAGGAAGTTACCGCCCTTACTTACAAGGTCAACAAGAGTTGTAATAAGCTCTTCGCCCGTAAGATAATCTTCAAGCTTTTCAACTCTGTTGAAGCCGAATGAATGGCCGATGCCTCTGCATTCTTCAAAATATCTGTCGCAGTCTGCGTCTTCAATTTTTCTGCCTGCTTCAATAAAGCCGTATTCAGTCGTGAAGTTACCGCCCTGACGTCCGCGTGTTTCTTTACCCCAACGGTCATTCGGAACAATAATATCTTTTACCGAGCTTTCATTATAAAGCCACTGCAAAAACTCTGTTGAGTGCCATACATCACTTGTCTGGTCCCATTCACCATCTGTGAAAAGTGTTGCAGGTTTATATTTTTCAACAAGCTCTTTAAGCATGGGAATAAGATGTTTTACGGCATATTCCTCAGGATTACGCAAATAAATAGGATTGAACCATTCATAAACGGAATGATAAACACCGAATTTAACATCGGTTTTATCAAGTGCGTCTTTAAGCTCCTGACAGAAATCTCTGTGAGGTCCTACATCAACACTGTTCCAGTTCCATGCATATTCGCTTTTGAAAAGGCAGAAGCCGTCGTGATGCTTTGAAACAAGGTTTATATACTTTGCACCTGAACGCCGAAATAAATCAGCCCATTCATCAGCATCAAAAAGCTCAGCCTTGAAATCTTTTACGAAATCTTCATATTTGAAATTTTCACCGTAAGTTTTTTTATGGAAAGATGTGCTGGGTTCCCAGCCTGTGGAAATCTGATGTCCGTACCATTCTGCATAGTCTGTTCTTGAGCAGAAAGCAGGCACTGAATAAAGTCCCCAATGGATAAAAATACCGAATTTTGCATCCTGAAACCATTGCGGAACAGGTCTTGAAGTTATTGATTCCCAATTTGCTTCGTATTTCATAAAACATACCTCTTATATTGTTTTTCTATATATTAGCAGAAATTCCGCTTTATAGCAAGTATTTTTCAGAAATTGATACTTTCTCCTCTTCTTTTATTTTTTTCGATTCTTTCTAACAAACTATACAAACGCGTGTAAGAGCTCGGACAAATTTTTTGATAAATATGTTCAAAAACTATTGAATTTTCATATCATTTTTGCTATGATATATTTGTTAAATTGTAAATTAAAGTGAAAGGAAGGATAAAATGACAGAAAACAACGTACCGCTTTATCTTTTCCATCAGGGCAACAACGCAAAAGCTTACGAATATCTCGGTTGCCATTTCGAAGATGACAGATGTGCTTTCAGAGTGTGGGCACCTAAAGCACGTGAGGTTTATCTTGTGGGCGATTTCAATTCGTGGGATGAATACAGTCTGCCTATGCAAAGAGTGAGCGATAACGGTGTGTGGGAAGTTAAAATTGACAAACCGGACATTTTTGACAACTACAAGTACAGAATCATCACTCCTGACGGCAGGGTGCTTATGAAAAGTGACCCTTACGGATTTCATTTCGAAACCCGTCCTCAGACAGCAACAAAAGTTTACGACATTGAAGGCTACGACTGGCACGACGAAAAGTGGCTTAAAAAGAGAAAAGAAACTTCCGTTTACACAAGCCCCGTAAACATTTACGAAGTTAATCTGGGATCATGGAAGCAACACGATGACGGAAATTTCCTTTCATACCGCGAAATTGCAAAAGAGCTTGTTGAGTATGTAAGCGATATGGGATATACCCACATTGAGCTTATGCCTGTAAACGAGCATCCCTTTGACGGTTCATGGGGTTATCAGGCAACGGGATATTTCGCGCCGACTTCACGTTACGGAGAGCCGAAAGATTTTATGTATCTTGTTGACGAATGTCACAAGGCAGGAATCGGCGTTATTCTGGACTGGGTACCTGCCCATTTCCCGAAAGATGCTCACGGACTTTATGAATTTGACGGCACGGCATGCTACGAATACGAAGACCCGAAAAAAGGCGAACATTACGGATGGGGAACAAGAGTTTTTGACTACGGCAAAAACGAAGTTCAGTCTTTCCTCATTTCAAGTGCAATGTTCTGGCTTGAAAAATATCACATTGACGGTCTGCGTGTTGACGCTGTGGCTTCAATGCTCTACCTTGACTACGGCAGAGATGACGGACAATGGATTGCAAACAAATACGGCGGCAACGAAAACCTTGAAGCCGTTGACTTCTTCAAAAAATTAAACCAGACAATTTTCAAGGATTACCACGATGTTCTTGTTGTTGCTGAAGAAAGTACAGCATGGCCTCTTGTTACAAAGCCTACAAATGTTGGCGGTCTCGGCTTCAACTTCAAATGGAACATGGGTTGGATGAACGATTGTCTGAGATATTTCTCACTCAACGGTCTTTCAAGAAAATACAACCACAACTGCCTTACCTTCTCTTTCTTCTACGCGTTTTCGGAAAACTTCATTCTTCCGATTTCTCACGATGAAGTTGTTCACGGCAAATGCTCACTTATCGGCAAAATGCCCGGTGAATATGATGAGAAGTTTGCAGGCGTGCGTTCATTCATAGGTTATATGATGGCTCATCCCGGCAAAAAGCTTATGTTCATGGGTCAGGAATTCGGACAGTTTATCGAATGGAATTATGAGCAGGGGCTTGACTGGCTTCTTCTCAACTACGAACGCCATTCACAGCTTAAAACTTATTTCAAAGCAATAAATGAGTTTTATAAGAAAACTCCCGCTTTCTGGCAGATTGACTACAGCTGGGAAGGATTCTACTGGATTTCAAGCGACGATGTTGACAATTCCGTTATTGCATTCGTAAGAAAAGACGAAAAAGAAAACGAAATTGTCTGTGTGTGCAACTTCACTCCCGTCAGACGCGAAAATTATAAAATCGGCGTTTTACGTTCAGGAACATATGAAGTTCTTTTCAATTCTGACGCTAAAGAATTCGGCGGTGAAGGTTCAGGCACTCAAGGCAAAATCAAATCAGTCAAGAAACCTCTCCACTCATTTGAAAATTCAATTACGCTCGACCTTCCCGGAAACAGCGTGATTTATTTAAAAGCACCTAAAAAACGTAAACCAAAATCTTCTAATAAATCTTCTAAGGAGGCATAAACTTATGGCCCGTAAAAAAGAGTGTATCGCAATGCTTCTTGCCGGCGGTCAGGGAAGCCGTCTCGGCATACTCACAAAAAACATTGCAAAACCTGCCGTACCTTACGGCGGTAAATACCGTATCATTGACTTCCCCCTTTCAAACTGTGTGAATTCAGGTATTGACACAGTAGGCGTTCTCACCCAGTATCAGCCCCTTGAACTCAACGATTATATCGGCAACGGCGAGCCCTGGGACCTTGACCGAACAAACGGCGGTGTTCACATCCTTTCACCCTATCAGCAGATTGAGGGTACATCGTGGTACAAAGGCACTGCTAACGCAATTTATCAGAACATCAATTTCATCGACAAATATGACCCCGAATATGTTGTTATACTTTCAGGTGACCATATTTACAAGATGGACTACAATAAAATGCTCCAGTATCACAAGCAGAAGGATGCTGCCTGCACAATTGCTATGCTTGAAGTGCCGTGGGAAGAAGCATCACGTTTTGGTCTGATGTTTGTTGACGATGACGGCAAAATCACTGCATTTGAAGAAAAACCCAAAGTTCCCAAATCAAACAAGGCTTCAATGGGTGTTTATGTATTCACATGGCAGAAACTCCGTGCATATCTCATTGACGACGAAAATAAAGAAGGCTCAAGCAACGACTTCGGTAAAGACGTTATCCCTGCAATGCACGAAGTAGGCGAAAAGCTTTACGCATATCTTTTCGACGGATATTGGAAAGACGTTGGCACAATCGATTCATTGTGGGAATCAAACCTTGACCTGCTCAACCCGAAGGTTGACCTTGACCTTAACGATGACGATTGGAAAATTTATTCACGCAATCCCATCGCTCCCCCTCACTATATTTCACCCGCTGCAAAAATTCAGAATTCACTTATTTCCGAAGGTTGCACAGTTGAGGGTACAGTTGATTTCTCAATTCTTTTTGCAAATGTTGACATTGAAGAAGGCGCAGTTGTAAAAGATTCAATTATTATGCCGGGCACAAAAGTTAAATCAGGTGCAGTTGTTCAGTACGCAATAGTTGCAGAAGATGCAGTTATTGAAGAAAATGCAACAATCGGCGAAAGACCTGAAGCTATGGAAAACCTTGACGACTGGGGCGTTACTGTTGTTGGTAACGGTGTAACAATCGGCAAAGGTGCAAAAGCTCTTCCCAAAGAGCAGGTAGCAGAAGATATCGGAGGTGCAAACTAATGAGAGCCAATAATGTTCTTGGAATTATTTTTTCAAACGCTTACGATTCAGCTTTAAGCGAAATCACTTCTCTGCGTGCAATGGGCTCTGTTCCCTTCTGTTCACGTTACCGCCTTATTGACTTCCCGCTTTCAAGCATGGTAAACAGCGGAATTTCAAAAGTAGGCATTATCACAAAATCAAACTACCAGTCACTTATGGATCACCTGGGCACAGGTAAACCCTGGGACCTTTCAAGAAAAAGAGAAGGTATGTTTATTCTTCCTCCTTTCCACGAGGCACAGACAGGTATTTATAAAGGCAAATTAAGTTCTCTTGAAGGTATTTCAAAATTCCTTCAGCATTCAAAAGAAGAATATGTTATTCTTTCTGACTGCAACGTGGTTCACAACATCAACATGAAAAAGCTGATGAGATTCCACGATGAAAAATGTGCCGACATTTCTGTTGTATACAAAAACGGCAAAATTCCCAAGCTTTCAAATATGATGTGCTTTGACATCAATGAAGAAAGCCGCATCACAGGTATCACCGTGCACGACGAAGCAGAAGGCGAAGGCAACTACTCAGGCAACATCATTCTTATGAGAAAAGCTCTTCTTGAAAAACTTATTGCAGAAGCAAAGAGCCTTAATCTCCGTTCGCTTGAAAGAGATGTTTTCCTCAAAAATGTAAATAAGCTTAAAATTTACGGTCTTGAAGCAGAAGGTTTCTTTGAAACTATCGACAGTCTCCAGAGCTATTTCGACATCAGCCGTATGCTGCTTGACCCCAAAAACATGAAAGCTCTTTTCAACAAAGACTATCCCGTATATACAAAAACACGTGACGATATGCCCGCAATTTACGGCCTTGACTCAGACGTTAAAAACTCACTCGTTGCTGACGGTTGCGTTATTGAAGGCACAGTTGAAAATTCAATCATTTTCCGTGGCGCAAGAATTGCTAAGGGCGCAGTTGTTAAAAACTGTATCGTAATGCAGGATTCATACATCAGCGAAGGCGCACAAATTGAAAATGTAATTGCTGACAAGCTGGTTGTGCTCCGCCCCAACAAAAAACTTGCAGGCGCAGAAACTTACCCCGTATATATCGGAAAGGATATTGTAATCTGATATGGCTAAAAAGTTATCATACGACAATAATAACTTCCTGTTGGATGGTGAGAAATTCACCATCCTTTCAGGTACTATACACTATTTCAGAGTAGTTGAAGAATATTGGGAAGACCGACTAAAAAAACTTAAAAACTGTGGCTTCAACACAGTTGAAACTTATTCTCCCTGGAATTACCACGAGAGAAAAGAAGGCGAATTTGATTTCAGCGGTAACCTCAATGTTGCAAAATTCATTCAGACAGCGCAGAACCTGGGACTTAATGTTATTCTTCGTCCCGGTCCGTACATCTGCGCTGAATGGGAAATGGGCGGTCTGCCTTCATGGCTTCTTAAATACAAAGAAATGCATCTGCGTTGCAATGATAAGCTTTTCCTTGAAAAGGTTGAACGCTATTACAGAGCATTTTTCGAGCAGATAAGACCATATCTCGCATCAAACGGCGGAAACGTTATTGCAGTGCAGATTGAAAATGAATACGGCAGTTACGGCGACGACCACGAATATCTTCAGGCTATTGTTGATATTTACAAAAAATGTGACCTTGACTGCTTCTTTTTCACATCAGACGGACCCTGCGATTCTATGTTCACAGGCGGTACACTGCCCGAATATCTTGCAACGGCAAACTTCGGCTCACACCCTGATGAAAACTTCAAAAAATTAAAAGAATTCAGACCCAATCAGCCTATGATGTGCTGCGAATTCTGGAACGGATGGTTTGACCACTGGTACGACATTCACCACGAAAGAGATTCTTCTTCAACAGTTACAGATTTTGAGAGAATGCTTGAACTTGGTGCAAGCGTAAATTTCTATATGTTCCATGGTGGCACAAACTTCGGTTTTTCAAACGGTGCTAACTGCTACGACGGCGAATATGAGCCTACCGTTACAAGTTATGACTACGACGCACCCCTGAGCGAAGCAGGCGATATGACTGAAAAATATTATGCAATCAAAAAGGCTGTTGAAAAATTCACAGGCGAAAAAGTGAACCTTGATGTTTCCGATTCAAAGAAAAAAGCTTACGGAAAACTCCCCATGACTTCTTTCGCTCCCCTCTTTGATAACCTTGATAATTTATCAGAAAAAATTATTTCACCTGCTCCTAAAACAATGGAGGATATCGGTCAGGATTTCGGTTATATTCTTTATTCTACAGATGTAAAAGGTCCGCTTTACGACGACGATAACCTGGAACTTAAATTTGATTTAATCCGCGACCGTGCCCTTGTTTATTTTGACGGCAAGTACATGGGCAAAATCGAAAGAAGCAGACCTGATAACGATAAATTCCCTGTTAAAATCAAGCCCGGTGAAACTTTACATATCGACATTCTCGTTGAAAATATGGGCAGAGTAAACTACGGCATTGAAATTCAGCGTGAACTCAAGGGAATTATCGGCGAAGCGAGAATCAACCTGCGTGCGCATTTCGGTTGGGAAATTTATCCGCTGACTTTCGATGACATTTCACGTCTTGAATACAAGGACGAAATGAAAGTTCCCGGATTTTTCAAAGGTATTCTCAACATTGATGAAGCGTGCGATACATTCATCCGTCCTGACGGATTTGAAAAAGGGTTCATAAAGGTTAATGGTTTCAATATCGGCAGATTTTATAATTCTGCAGGACCGCAGAAAACACTTTACGTACCTGCACCTTTGCTTAAAAAAGGTGAAAACATAATTGAAATTTTTGAAAGCGACAAGGTAACAGAGCCTTATGTTACTTTCACAGATAAACCTGAATTATGAGGTAAAAAATATGACTCAGTACCCTAAATTTATTGCGGCAGGCAGAGTGCCCGGCTCTTACGAAAAGCACATCCCTGCCCCATATTTAAGAAAATCATATAACCTTGACAAAAAGGCTGAAAAGGCTGAAATCACAGTAAGCGGTCTTGGCTTTTACAGACTTTTTGTGAACGGCAAGGAAATCACAAAAGGTTACCTTGCACCCTACATTTCAAATTCTGACGATATAGTTTACTTTGATAAATACGATGTAACAGATTTATTGACAGAAGGCGAAAACGTTATCGGTGCAATTCTCGGTAACGGCATGCAAAACTGCTTCGGTGGCGGTGTGTGGGATTTCCACATTGCAAAATTCCGTTCTGCTCCGAAACTTGCTTTAAGGCTTGACCTTGACGGAGAAATTTTTGACACAGACGAAAGCTGGAAATGTGCCGATTCACCCATTTTCTTTGATGATTTAAGAAGCGGTTGCTTCTACGATGCCAACAAAGAAATTGACGGCTGGTGCGACAAAGGCTTTGATGACAGCAGTTGGACAAATGCAATTTTTGCAGAAATTCCCCGAGGCGAATGCAGAATCTGCGAAGCAGAGCCCATAAGAGTTCAGAAAGAAATAAAAGCTGTAAGCATAAAAGAAAATATTCTGAAATTCCAGAAAAACAGTTGCGACACACGCTTAAGCGATGCTGAAAAAACACGTCTTGTAAATTCAGTTGATTATCAGACACATTTCGGCGATGAAAAAGGATATCTCTACGATTTCGGCGTAAATACTGCAGGTGTTTTCAGACTTCGCGTAAAAGGTGAAAAAGGTCAGAGAATTATTCTTCAGGCTGTTGAATATTTAAACGAAGACGGCACTTCACAGTGCGATAATGTAGGCTCGTTCTATCCCACAGGATATGCACAGAGAGATGTTTACATCCTGAAAGGTGAAGGAGTTGAAGAATTTATCCCCTCTTTCACATACCACGGATGTCAGTACTGCTTTGTAACAGGCATTACAAAAGAGCAGGCAACAGAAGACCTTGTAACCTTCCTTGAAATGAATTCAGACTTTGAAGACAGAGGCTCTTTTGAATGTTCCGACAAAACTATCAATTTCCTGCAGGAAATTGCAATGCGTTCTGCAAAGTCAAACTTCTACTACTTCCCCACAGACTGTCCCCACCGCGAGAAAAACGGCTGGACAGGCGATGCATCTTACTCTGCAGAATACATGACAATGAATTTTGCTACTGAAAAGAGCTTTAAAGAGTGGGAAAGAAATATCTGCAAGGCTCTCAACTACCGCGGTGAACTCCCCGGAATTGTGCCAACAGGCGGCTGGGGTTACCATTGGGGTAACGGCCCTGCATGGGACAGAGTTATTGTTTATGTTCCTTACTACACTTACATTTACCGTGGCGATAAGGATATCATCAAAGAAAGCGTCCACGGCATTTTAAGATACCTTGATTACGTTACAACAAGACGCAATGAAAACGGTCTTTTCGAGTGGGGTCTGGGCGACTGGTGCTCCGCAGGCAGAGGTGCAGGAGATTATCTTGTTCCCCTTGAATTTACAGACAGCGTTATGGTAATGTCAATCTGCGAAAAAGCAGCCTACCTTTTCGGCGAAGTGGGAATGAAACTGCAGGCAGATTTTGCCAGAGCAATTTATGATGAAACAAGAAAGAATCTAAGAGAACAATACATTGATTATTCAACAATGACTGTTGTAAGCAGATGTCAGTCTGCACAGGCAATGGGTATTTTCTACGATGTGTTTGAAAACGCAGAAAAGCCTGAAGCCGTAAAACGTCTTATTGAATTAATCGAAGAAAAAGGCGGACACTATGATTGCGGTTATCTGGGCAACAGAGTAATTTTCCATGTTCTGGCTCAGGCAGGCGAAACTGAGCTTGCACTTAATATGATAACACGTCCCGATTACCCGTCTTACGTTTACCCCGTTGTTAAATTCGGTGCAACTGCATTGTGGGAAAACTATTTTGACTATCAGCAGAATTCACTTAACCATCACTTCTTCGGTGATATCAGCAACTTCTTCATAAAGAGAATTGCAGGGCTTGAAATCAACCCGTTAAGAAGAGATGTTAATGAATATCACGTTCACCCTTATTTCATTGAAAGACTCTCATTTGCAAAAGCTCATTACGATGCAGTTGCAGGCAGAATTGAAGTTAAATGGGAAAGAGATAATGATGATATTATTCTTTATATTACTGCTCCCGAAAATTCAAAGGGCAGAATTATGCTTCCCAACGGATATATGTTTGTATCTGACAAAAGAGACCTTGACGGTACAAAATCAACAACTGTCAAAGATAACAAATACATAATCAGAAAGGTGGTTAATTAATAAATGAAAGTTTTATATGTAGCAAGTGAAGCTCTCCCCTATATTGCTTCAGGCGGTCTTGCAGACGTGGCAGGCTCGCTTCCTAAAGCATTAAGAAAAAGACTCATCGGATGCCGTGTTGTTCTTCCGATGTATTCTGCAATAAAAGAAGAACTTAAGGATAAACTGAAATTCGTTACAAGTTTTTCTGTTCCCGTTGCATGGAGAAGACAGTATTGCGGCGTTTTTGAAGCAAACATAGACGGAGTTATTTACTATCTTCTTGACAATCAGTATTATTTCAAACGTGACGGCGGAATTTACGGACATTATGACGATGCTGAAAGATACGCATTCTTCTCACGTGCAGTTCTTGAAATGCTTCCCCATATCGGCTTAAAGCCTGACATTATCCATTGTAACGACTGGCAGTCAGCTCTGACTCCCGTTTATTACTCACTTTTCTATGCAAACCGTCCCGAATACGAAAATATCAAAACTATTTTCACAATTCACAACATTGCATATCAGGGTGTTTACGGCAAAGAATTGCTTGAAGACGTTGTAGGAATTCCCTACGACAGAGCAGGCGTTCTTGAATATGATAACGATGTAAACTTTATGAAAGGCGCTATTGAATGTGCAAACGCAGTTACTACTGTAAGCCCCACATACGCAGAAGAAATTCTCGACCCCTGGTTCAGCCACGGACTTGACGGAATTCTTCGTGACAGACAGTTCAAGCTCAGCGGTATTCTCAACGGCATTGACACAGTTCTTTACGACCCTGAAACTGATAAAAACATTTATGAAAACTTCTCTGCTGATGATTTCTCCGCAAAGAAAATAAATAAACAGAAGCTTCAGGAACAGTTCGGTCTGCCCCAACGTGAGGATGTACCTCTGATGGGTATTGTTTCACGCCTTGTTGACCACAAAGGCCTTGACCTTGTAAAAACAGTTATGGAAGAACTGCTTACAACAGAAGACATGCAGCTCGTTGTTCTCGGTTCAGGCGATTGGCAGTATGAAAGCTTCTTTAAATATCTCCACGAAAAATATCCGGACAAAGTCGGATTGACTCTTGGCTTTATTCCTGACCTTGCAAAGAAGATTTATGCAGGTACAGACCTTTTCCTTATGCCTTCAAAGAGCGAACCCTGCGGACTTTCACAGATGGTAGCTTTACGTTACGGCTCTATCCCGATTGTAAGAGAAACAGGCGGTCTCAAAGACTCAATTTCTGACAGCGGTGATAACGAAGGTAACGGCTTTACTTTCGCAAGCTACAACGCACACGACATGATGTACACTATCCGCCGTGCACTTGAAGGATATAAAAATCCTGAAGGCTGGCAGACACTTGTAAAACGTGCAATGGAATGTGACAACAGCTGGAAAAAGTCAGCAAATGATTATATCAGACTCTACAACGCATTAATCAAAGGATGACGCAATTTTGAAATCTTATTATATTTACCTTTACAGAAACGGACTTACCGATTCAAACCTTGAAGGGCAGTATATCGGTCACACCGATGTACCTTTAAGCGAAGACGGAATAAAACAGATAAAACAGATGAAAGAGGATTATGATTACCCTTATGTTGATGCTGTTTTTACAAGCCCGTTAAAACGCTGCACCGAAACAGCTGAACTTATTCACCCTGATAAAACTGCAATTGTAATCAATGACCTTATTGAATACAATTTCGGCGAATATGAAGGCAGAACTGCAGAAGAGCTGAAAGATAACGAGCTTTTCAAGCGTTGGCTTTCAGGTGAAGCAGGAGTTGAACCGCCTTTCGGCGAAAGCAATGAGGCTTTTGCCGAAAGAATCGCAAACTGCTTTATAAAAATTGTTGACGGTCTGATGAAAACCGGCACAACAAAAGCTGCAATTTTCACTCACGGCGGCGTAATAATGTACATCCTTTCTGCATTCGGAATTCCCGAAGCTTCCATGCACGAATGGATGATGCCCGGCGGTTGCGGTTGGGCAATCAGAATAACTCCCGGAATATGGACAAGAGGCAGAAAATTCGAAGTAATTGCCGAAGTTCCGTATGTGCCGGGTGAAGACGACGAAGAGTAATAAAAGCTTGCCTCCATGCATAATATTTTGCATGGAGGTGTTTTTATGTCAGAAGAAAATGAAATTTTACAGGTAACTAACGCAGATTTTCCTCGCAGAAGAAGAACAAATGACGAAAAAAAGAAAGATTTTTTCACTCACATAATCACCGTGCAGATTTTAGTTGTGGCTTTGCTGATAGGCGGTCTTTTTGCTGTAAAAAAAGTAAGCCCTGCTAATTTTGAGCTTTTAAAAGATAGTTATAACCTTATAATGGAAAAAGACATGAGTGTAAGGGAAGTTTTTGCAATGATAAAAAACTTTTCATATCCCGCGCAAGGCGGCGATGACATTTCCGTTTTCGCACCTCAAAGCGGAACTACTTTTTCGCCTTATTATGTATCTTCTGAAATCTGTGTTCCCGTAAGCGGAAGAATTTCATCACCTTTCGGCTACAGAGTTCATCCCATTACAGGGGCATTTTCTTTTCATTCAGGCATTGATATTGCAGCTGCAAGCGGCGAAAAAATAAAAGCAGCATATTACGGAACTGTTTCACGCGTGGCTTATGACGATTTAAGCGGCAATTACATTGAACTGACACATGACGGAGGCTTAGTGACAAGATATCTTCATTGCTCTGAAATAATTGCAGAGGAAGGTATGGTTGTAAGAAGCGGCGAAACAATAGCACTTGTAGGTTCAACCGGTAACTCAACAGGACCTCATCTTCACTTTATGATTGAGATTAACGGAAAAAGAGTTGACCCCTTTTACGTTTTGCCGATAAATGACAATAAAGTGTAAAGAAACAAAAATAAAGGTAAGCTTTTTCTTTGCACTTACCCTCGCTTTAATCGGGATTTCTGACAAAACAAACACTACTTTACTTTGCCTTCTCGCAGCATCATTGCACGAGCTGGGACATCTGATTTTTTTACTTGCCTGCAAAGAAAAACCTACGGAAATCATTTTCACTCCTTTCGGAATCAGAATTGAGAGAAGAAACAACAACAGCTTAAGTTTTAAAAAAGAAGCACTTTCCGCTTTTGCAGGACCACTTGTAAATTTAATACTTTTTATTTTTTTCAGAGGCACTTATTTTGCTCAAATAAATCTTACCATAGCTGTTCTGAATCTTTTGCCGTGCGAACCCCTTGACGGCTCAAAAATCCTTGAAAATATTCTTAAAATAAAGCTTCCGTTTATAAAAGCTGAAAAAATTTCTCTGATAATTTCATGTATAACAGTTTTTCCCGTTGCAGTTCTCGGGTTTATAATTCTGTTTCAGAGTAAATATAATTTTTCACTTCTGTTTGTAAGCATCTATCTTATTTTTTTCATCGCCTTGAAAAAGAAAAACATCCCCTCTGCAAATTGATTCTGCAAAGGGGAATTTTTTATGAAATTATGTATACGTCGCAACCATGCTTCTGTGTTTCTGACATAATTTTATTATCCTGACAAGTTTCATCTGTCCAGCAGTTGAAGATAGTATACTTATCTTTTTTGTCCACATTCACATCAGCAAGAGACGTAATTTTGTTTATATCAATTTTCACTTTTTTCGCACCTGAAGTTGTGTTGAAAACACATACTGCAACGCGTTTTTTATCAAGAGGTTTTACAAGCACATCAACACCGCATTTGCCGGAAAGCCCTTTGATTTTTTTGCAGGGAATTCCCAGAATATCCTGATTGATTGAAATAAGATTTTTATTCGTGAGAATTCTGTAAATCTTACTGTCGGTGTCAACTGTGCCGTCAGATTTGATAAACTTTCTTATGTCGTTTCCGAGAATCAACGGTGCACACATCATGCACCATAATGAGAAATGGCTCCTGTTTTCTTCATATGTCAGTTCTCCGTTACCGACTTCAAGCATATCGGGGTCGTTCCATGCGCCGACTGATGCATATTTACCAAGCCTTATTGTAAGCTTGTAAAGTGCAAATATGCTGGGCCATGTGGGCATAATATCAGGTGTTGTTCTCCACAGATTACCTGCTTCTGCACCCCATTTCCATGGCTGATTTCTGCCCCATTCGCAGATTGAAAAGACAATCTTCTTTTCCTCCGTACCGTTCTTTTCAGCATATTCTCTTGTGGCTCTTTTCAGCTCATTTCCCATAAGCTTATATTGGAAAAATGCACTGTCCTGCTTTGACACAATGGGATTATAAAACTTAATTGTATTTTCACCTGCCTGAAGGTCTACTTCAAGCTGAAATCTGTGTTCGGGAGAATAATGATTCAAGGAAGGTACATCAAGATAATATTCTTTATCAGAATTCACGGAAACCACAAGGAATCTTCTTTCTTTTTTTGCTTTGCCGACAGTTAAAGTAAGCACATATTTCCCTGCTTTTTCTGCAAAAATTTTGCTGAACTCTGCACTGCCTTCGTTTGCATCAAGACCTGTTATATAGTAGCCGCCCTCAATATTTTTTTTGCTTACAAGCTTTGCTTTGCCGCCTAAGCTTGCTTTTTCAGCTACAGCCTCGTAAAACTCCTTACCATATTTTTCACCGATACTGATTTTACCAATATAGGGAGCAGTTGTGGGCACAGGTACATTGTGGCAGAAATCATATTTAAAATATTCCACTCCCCACTCTGCAAAAGTATCAGCATCAATTTTCTCGTTGCCGAGAGATGCAGGGTAATCTTCACAGGTATGTGTTCCGTTTGAAGAATAAATGCCCAGCTTCAATCCGAGAGAATTTACATATTCATTAAGCTTCTTTATGCCTGACGGGAAAGTAATAAAATCCGCCTGCAGCTTTCCGTTTTCATCGCGGGAAGAATTCTGCCAGCAGTCATCGATATTCACATATCTGTATCCTGCCTCAGCTAAGCCGCTGTCTTTCATTGCAACAGCTATTTCCTTTATAAGGTCTTCATTTATTTTATATTTAAAAAGATTCCAGCTTGACCAACCCATAGGCGGTGTAAGTGCAACACCGTTGTTATATTTTTCCGTCACGGGCTGATTCAATCTGTGTGAACGCACAAACTTTTTGATTACGCATATAGGGCAATATTTAGGACTCATTTTTTACCACACCTTTCCACAACTATATATTATCTCGTTTTTCAAAAAATTGCAATAAAAAATGCTCACTTTCGCCGAGTTCCCATAAGGAAGTTTCTCTTTAAAATGTGAACTTACGGCACAATAATGCGTTAAAAACCACCGATACGCGACAGCGTTATCGGTGGTTTTCGCCTTTTCTTGCACACGCAATTTCGCGCATTTTAAAGTGCTTCGCAGTTTCGTAGAAAAGCAAAAT
>JAGBHV010000047.1 GCA_017935325.1 Clostridia bacterium | reverse complement strand
TTCGTCCTGAGCCAGGATCAAACTCTCTAAAAATTGTATTTTTACGCTTTAGCGTTAAAATCATTCTTAGAGCTCAATCGCTCATTTACGATACTAGCTATCGTTATCTTTTCCTTGTTTCGTTTCCGAAATCTGGATTTGGTTCGTACTTTCAGTACTCAAATTCTTATCAAGGTTCCTTTTCTTTCGTTGTTTAATTTTCAAGGTTCGTAGCACTGTTCCCTCGCGGAACTCTGTTATATTAACACAATCAAAATGAAATGTCAAGCATTTTTTTAAAATTTTTTTGATTTTTTTTAAAAGTTTTCCACAAACGTGTGAAAATCCTTGATTCTGCTGGGTTTATTATGCATTTATTTTTTTGATTTTGTACCAAAAATTTATAGTTTTATGCTTTCTATACACTATAGTGTTTAATACATTTTTTGATAAATTATAATTTTCAACGAAAAATCCCCTCTGTCATTTCCTTGTAAAAACGACATCTCTCTTTGAAAATGCAAGGGAAGACTGAAGCGGAAACATACGCATAATTTATAATTCTTTAAAAATTTGCGGATGCCCGCGAGGGGCATCCCTACGATGTGGCCGTTGGTTTATATAGAATTTCAGAACGGCTCGTCGTGGACGCCGTGCCCTACGAAATCGCAATTTACCTTCACATATAATTATAATTTGTCGTTAACAATTCCAAACGTGTCATTCTTGAGCGAAGCGAAGAATCTCGTTTGGAATTGATTTATGTGTTGCCATTTTGAGATCCTTCGCTTGCGCTCAAGGATGACAGCAAAATGGCAAGGTTAGTCACAGTTAAATTATAATTTGTCTATCCATTAACGTTTTCATTAATATAATCAGGTGTGGACGGAGTCCACCAACACTTCTTCACTATTACTTCTTACTTATTACCTCAATTATAATTTGCTTATCAATATATATTTATTATTTATTACATATTAATTATTGGTTTTTCGGATAAAAAATATACCCCATCTGCGTGAACAGATGGGGCAAAAATTAGTTATCAGTCGTTATAAATTGACTTTTTAACATAAGATGTGTGAAGAATATCGTGAGCCTTGTGGCTTCCGGGTTCGCCGAAGAATTCATCATAAATCATCTTGATAGCAGGGTTATCCTGGCTCTTTCTGAGAGGAAGGTTCTTATCTGCTTCATAGATAGCCTGAGCGCGAAGACCCTTAAGGTCAACAAAGTTACGAACTGATGCAGGCTGAATAGGCTGACCGCCGCCGTTTACACAACCGCCGGGACAAGCCATGATTTCGATAAACTGATAATCACAAGTACCTGCTTTAACTTTTTCCATAACTGCCTGTGCGTTCTTAATACCGCTTACAGCTGCAACTTTAAGCTCAAGTCCGCCAACTGTATAAGTTGCTTCCTTGATGCCTTCTGTGCCTCTTACTTCTGTGAATTCGATGTTATCGAGTTCTTTGCCTGTAAGAACTTCTGCAGCATAACGAAGAGCTGCTTCCATAACGCCGCCTGTTGCACCGAAGATAACACCTGCACCTGTACCTTCACCGAGAGGATTATCAAACTGTTCGTCGGGAAGAAGGTCGAAGTTGATACCTGCAGTTTTAATCATGCTTGCAAGTTCACGTGTTGTGATTGAGTAGTCAACATCTGCAAATCCTGAAGCTGACTGGTCATCACGTTTATTTTCGCCTTTTTTAGCTGTACAAGGCATAACTGCAACAACAACGATCTTTGCGGGATCGATGTTCATTTTCTGAGCATACCATGTTTTCATAACTGCACCGAACATCTGCTGAGGTGATTTACAGCTTGAAAGGTTATCAATCTGTTCAGGATAGTAATGTTCACAGAAGTTAACCCAACCGGGTGAACATGATGTGATAAGAGGAAGTTTGCCGCCTTCTTTGATTCTGTGGAGAAGTTCTGTGCCTTCTTCCATGATTGTAAGGTCAGCTGAGAAGTCTGTATCGAATACTTTGTTAAAGCCGAGTCTGTGAAGAGCTGCTGCCATTTTGCCTGTTACGTTTGTGCCTACTTTGTAACCGAAGCATTCACCGAGTGTAACACGGATAGAGGGAGCAGTGTTAACAATAACAAATTTGTCGGGGTCATTGATTGCTTCGAAAACAGCTTTTGTATCGTCTTTTTCATAAAGAGCACCTGTGGGGCAGTTAACAATACACTGACCGCATTCTACGCAACCGAAAGATGCAAGACCTTTTTCAAATGCAGAACCGATGTGTGTATCAAAACCACGTGCATTTGCACCGATAACACCAACATACTGATTATCACAAGCTGCAACGCAACGACGGCAAAGGATACATTTATTGTTATCTCTTACCATATGAGTTGCTGTTGTGTCGATTTCCCAAACGGGTTTTTCGCCATCGAAACGGCTTTCATCATCAACGCCATATTCAAGGCAGAGCTTCTGAAGTTCGCAAGAACCGCTTCTTACACAAGAGAGACATTTTCTTTCGTGAGTTGAAAGAAGGAGTTCGAGTGTAGTTTTACGTGATTCATGAACTCTGGGTGTGTTTGTGAAAACTTCCATACCCTCGTTTACGGGGAATACGCAAGCTGAAACGAGACGGTTACCTCTGGGGCCGCCTACTTCTACCATACAAATACGGCAAGCGCCGATTTCGTTGATTTCTTTAAGGTAGCAAAGTGTGGGAATTTCGATGCCTGCATATCTTGCAGCTTCGAGAATTGTTGTACCTGCGGGCACGCTTAAGGGCATGCCGTTGATTTTAATATTTACCATTTCCATTGTTGGCACACTCCTTTCAATTAACCTTTGATAATAGCGCCGAACTTACAGTTAGATTCGCAAACGCCGCACTTGATACATTTAGTTGTGTCAATTGTGTGTACTTCTTTAACTGAGCCTGAAATTGCACCAACGGGGCATTTTCTTGCACAAAGAGTACAGCCCTTACATTTATCAGCTACGATTGAGTAGTTAAGGAGAGCCTTACATACACCTGCAGGACATTTCTTATCTACAACGTGAGCAATGTATTCATCTTTGAAGAATTTAAGAGTTGCAAGAACGGGGTTGGGAGCTGTCTGTCCGAGACCGCAGAGTGAGTTTTCTTTGATGTAATGAGCAAGTTTCTCAATTTCATCAAGAGTTTCCATTGTTGCTTTACCGTCTGTAACTTTTTCGAGAAGCTCTCTCAGACGCTTTGTACCGATACGGCAGGGAGCACATTTACCGCAGGATTCATCAACTGTGAAGTCGAGGAAGAACTTAGCGATATCAACCATACAGTTATCTTCGTCCATAACGATAAGTCCGCCTGAACCCATCATACAGCCGATTGCTGTAAGGTTATCATAGTCAATTTCTGTATCCATAAGTGAAGCAGGGATACATCCGCCTGAAGGACCACCTGTCTGTGCTGCTTTGAACTTTTTGCCGTTGGGAACACCGCCACCGATATCTTCGATGATTTCGCGAAGTGTAGTACCCATGGGGATTTCAACAAGACCTGTGTTCTTGATTTTACCGCCGAGAGCAAATACTTTTGTACCTGCTGAACGTTCTGTACCCATTGACTTGAAGAAGTCTGCTCCGTGAAGGATAATCTGGGGAATGTTAGCAAATGTTTCAACGTTGTTTTCTGTTGTGGGTTTAGCAAAAAGACCTTTAACTGCCGGATAGGGAGGTCTGGGTCTGGGTTCGCCTCTGTTACCTTCGATTGAAGTCATAAGAGCTGTTTCTTCACCGCAAACGAATGCACCTGCACCGAGACGGATAAACAGATCAAAGTCAAAGCCTGAACCGAAGATATTCTTACCGAGAAGGCCGTGTTCTCTTGCCTGGTCGATAGCAATCTGGAGACGCTGAACAGCGATGGGATATTCTGCACGAACATAAACGTAACCTTCTGTTGCGCCTGTTGCATAACCGCAGATTGCCATAGCTTCGATGATACAGTGGGGGTCACCTTCAAGAACTGAACGGTCCATGAATGCACCCGGGTCACCTTCGTCAGCGTTACATACAACGTATTTCTGGTCTGCAGCGTTCTTTGATGTGAATTCCCATTTCATACCTGTGGGGAATCCGCCGCCGCCACGGCCGCGAAGTCCTGAATCTTTAACAACCTTGATAACATCTTCAGGTGTCATCTCAGTAAGACATTTTGCAAGAGCCTGGTAGCCGTCGTATGCGATATATTCTTCGATGTTTTCAGGGTCGATAACACCGCAGTTACGAAGAGCGATTCTCTTCTGTTTTTTGTAGAAGTTTGTTTCGTTGAGAGATTTGATTTCTTTTTCGCTTACAACTGTTTCATCATAGAGAAGACGTGTAACGATACGACCTTTGAGAAGGTGTTCTTCAACGATTTCCGGAACGTCTTCAACTTTAACTTCACTGTAGAAGCAGCCTTCCGGATAAACAATCATAATGGGGCCTAATGCACAAAGACCAAAACAACCTGTTTTGATAACTTTGATTTCTTTATCGAGGCCTTTATCAGCAATTTCTTTTTCAAGAGCTTCGATAATTGCACCGCTGTTTGAGGAAGTACAACCGGTACCGCCGCAAACAAGGACATGTGAACGATACATGCTTTTTTCCTCCTTATTCTGTAAGTGATGCTACTGTGTATTCAGTAACAGGATTTCCGTTTACAATGTGGTCAGCAACGACTCTTGCGATTTTATCGGGAGTCATTTTGATATAAGTTACTTTTTCTTTACCGGGTGCAAAAACCTCAACAATGGGTTCATACTGGCACATACCGATACAACCTGTCTGAGAAACAGTAACGTTTTTAAGATTTCTTTTTGCTACTTCGTCAACAAAGCCGTTAAGAACGGGGCGTGCACCTGCTGCGATACCGCAAGTTGCCATACCTACAACAATTCTTGTAACATCCGCGCTTCCGTCTGCTGATTCTCTTGTTGTGATGTTTGCCTGTGCTTTTGCTTTTATAGCAAGTAATTCTTCAAGAGTTTTCATTTATGTTACACCTCCACGAATAATTTGTGTCTGTTCGCTGATATAATCTTTAAGCCATGCTCTGACTTCTGTTTCGTTAAAACTCACACCGCCGAGAATTGCTTTCAAATCTGCAGTTTTAAGTACAAATTCATTTTCGTCAATTTTAAAGCGGTAAACAAAATCGATTTCCTCATGCATGGTTATCAGCATCAATATCGTAGCATCAATATCGCCCAACGGGGTGAAATCAATGCTGTCTGTTCTGAAATGAGCCGAAATTACAGTGCCGACGCCTAACTCTGACTGAAGTTCAAGGCTGCCGCCTGTCATTTCTGCTGCCATTTTAAACAAGGGAATTCCCATTCCTACTTTTCTTGTAGTGCGGGTTGTGTAGAACGGGTCTTTAACGCTTTTTAAGGTTTCCTCGCTCATTCCCCTGCCGTTATCCCTGATTATTATCGAAAGAGTTTTTGACTTTGTATCTTCAAGAACATCAATTTCTATAAGACTTGCACCTGCAGAAACTGAATTTTCGGTAATATCGAGAACGTTAAGTGATAATTCACGCATAATTTATGACTGATATTTAGCTACAATGCCGGGAATATCTTTAGCTTCGAGTTTGCCGTAAACTTCGTCATTGACTGTAATAACGGGAGCAAGACCGCAAGCGCCGATACAACGACAATCTTCAAGTGAGAATTTACCGTCAGGTGTACATTCTTTTGCACCGATACCGAGAACTTCTTCAAGTTTGTCGATAAGTTCCTGTGCACCCTTAACGTAACATGCTGTACCAAGGCAAACTGAGAAGTTATATTCGCCCTTGGGGGAAAGCGAGAACTGTGCATAGAATGTTGAAACGCCGTAAACTTTTTCTACGGGTACACCCATTCCGTCTGCAATCATTTTCTGCACCTCGATCGGAAGATAACCATAAATGCCTTGTGCTTCCTGCATTACGTGCATAAGAAGACTTTTGTCATGTTTGCTTTCCTCAATAACGGCCTGAAGCTTTGCAGCCTGTTCAGGTGTGCCGTTGAAAGGATTGCTGCTGATTTTTTTAACCATTACTGTTCCTCCTTTTCACAAATTGTATAAATCAAAGCAAAATCGATTACAATTTGCTAAAACATACGTTGTTATTGTAGCACATACACTACAAAAAATCAATATTAAAACTGTGATTTCAGCACGATTTTTACAATATTGACAAAATTTTGTCAATTTCTCGTTCAACTACATTAATTTTGCCACCGGCAGAGCCGATATTCTCTAAATAATGGGCATCTGAGCTTGTTAAAATGTTCATTTTTTCCAGAACAGAAAACCTTTTTATATAATCGTTCAGGTCGGCTTCCTTTGTGATTTCCGCTGTAGTGAAGCCCATATATTCATCAATCATACCGAGGTTTGAAATCACGCTGTAAGACGAGCGGTCAATGTGTGCGGGAAATGCCACTCCGCCGAAATCTTTTATAAGGTCAGGCACTTTGTCAAGGGACACATTCGCTGCAGTTGTAAGCAACAGATTTTCTTTGCCGAGAATATTGTCCTTTTCGTCCATAATGAACTGGTCACCGAAAATTGAAGGTCTGTTTTCAACGGGTGGTATTCTCTCCCTCACGTATTCTGAAAAAGCCATTGCATTATCCAGAGCGGGGAAAAGACACACAACATGAACCTCCTCATCTGTGCAGAGCTCCATTCCCGGAATTACAAGTATACCCGCTTCTTCGCCGACTTTCATTGCTGCCTCACAATTAAGGCAGGTGTTGTGGTCTGTAAGAGCAATAGCATCAAGCCCCATAATCTTTGCCATGTTGACAAGATTATAGGGCGTCATGTCGTTGTCTCCGCAGGGCGAGAGACATGAATGCAAATGGAAATCGTAATTCAGTTCCATTTCACTCACCCTCTCATTTAAGCTCTTCGTAAACTTTTACTGCAGTTTCGTAAGTATTCATTTCTGTCTGCAGAACAATTACGCTGTTTTCCTGCGCACGTTTAAGTGCATCTGCGTCAAATGCCGCATTTTCCGTAAGCACAATGCAGGCAACATCAGAAAGCACCGCAACACCTATGGAATTCACGTTACCCATAACCGTAAGCCAGATATCGTCAGCATTCGCCCTCGACATAACCCAGCTTAAAAGGTCGCCGCAATAACAGCCGGTTGCTTCGCGTGTTTCAATGTCTGCTGCATTTAAAATTTTCATTGAATATTTTTCTGCTAAATCTTTGACTTTCATATTGAAAATCCTTTCTTTTATGTTTAACTGTAACCTTCATATAACAATCCCTCACCGCCTACGGCGGAGCTCCCTTTACACAAGGGAGCCAAGGGTTACTATCGGTTTTATTTTATAATTTGTGCATCTTTGCATTTCTCACAAAGCGCTTTGCACAAAGCAGGATAATTGATGTAATTATCTCTTATTGCAAAAGGTTTTTCGCCGTGCACATAAACAAAAAGATATTTTCTTCTTACTTCTATTTTCTCTATCTTTTCATAGGGAATTTCAGCATCAGCTACCGCACCGTTTATAACAAAGCTTTTGCAGACAAGAGTTTCTTCGCCGACTTGTACAGTCTGTTTTACTTCAGCAATATGAAGTCTGAGAAATGCCAGAATCACTCCAGCAAGAAGCAATTCGCCTGTAAGCATTATTGCAACTGAAATAAGAGAAAACAAGGCAATAACAAGCGATAAAAACAAATAAAAAATTATGTAGAACGAAATAATCTTTCTTTTATTTTTTGTAAATATCATCTGTATCACCCCCATTGACAGTGATTTTCCGCAACCATAAATTTTATATAATTCTGCGAAAAGACTTGGCTCCCTTGTGTAAAGGGAGCTGTCAAAATCTGTGATTTTGACTGAGGGATTGTTTGACTATTTCATCTATATACTCACATATCCCTAGAAAATTCTGATTAACTTCATTATTTGGAATTCGTATAATTCTCAAGCCATATCCTTCAAGATATTTTGTTCTTTCAGCATCTTTCTGCTTTTGAACTTCATCATAATGTTGAGAGCCATCGAGTTCAATTACTATTTTTGCTGAAGGAGAGTAAAAATCGGCTATATATTTACCAAGTATTTTTTGTCGTGTAAAACGTGCAGAATGATTTCTCAAAAAGTCATACCACAAATGTCTTTCTTCTTTGGTCATATTTTTACGAAGTGTTCTTGCGTTTGACACTAAATTCTTATTGTGTTTTCTGTCCACAAATTTTCTCCTTTTACAATCCCTCAGTCAGCTTCGCTGACAGCTCCCTTTACACAAGGGAGCCTCTTTTATCTTGTTATTTTTTTCGGTTATCTCGCCTGTGTGGTGGGTTTTTATCTCATAAGGCGAATCGAAAATATTGTCGGTGATTTCTGCTTTTGCAAGGTATGTAAGATAAAACAGATGTTTATCTTCTTTGGGTTTTTGGAATGTGTTACCTGTTACAACAAGCTCACCGTGGACAAAATGTGCGGAATTCTCATCCATCACTTTCGGAGAATACCTGATTACGGGTGCACCCTTCCACATAGCAGCGTGTTCACACTGTTTTACAATGTTGTTTCTGAAAACAACCTTTTTCGTGTAGCCTGATTCAAACCAGAAATTGCAATCATCTTCCAGAAGAAGTGCAGGTCCCCACAAGCTGTCGAAAACATTATTTTCTATTACAACTTCGCCACGGGTTGTGCATAAAATTCCCCTGCCCGATGTTGTGCCGAAATTGCAGTTTCTGACATACAAATCAGGCGTCCACGTTGCGTTTTCCACAACGTCTTTGCCGACTTCTATGTTATCATTCAGATTCGTAAGATAAAGTCTGATATCTGTGTCGTTTAATTTTTCGTAAGATAAAACTTCCGTTTTGCCGAAAGGTGCAAGGGTATTCCACTTGATAAATTCAAGAGTGTCACCTTTTTCAAAAGCCTGAAAGCCCCAGCTTTCGGGATGCATAAAACGGACGGTTATAGTTTTTTTGCGTTTATTTTTTCTGATAATCCTCAGGTGGGTGCCGTGGACATTCACGTAGTCATCGTGTGCACCCCACGCTTTGATATTGTCAAGATAAAGTTTGCCTTTACAGCCTGAAAACTGAAAAAAATCAGCAGTACTTGCAACCGTCCTTCCCTCTCCCGGGGTGAAATCGCAGTTTTCAAATTTTACGTTTTCGCAGAATTGTGAAACAATGCCGAGCCCGTGCATAAATTTCATACGGATATTTCTGAATTGAAGATTTTTACATCTTTCAAAGAAACTGCCTGTCTGGTCGCGGACAATATTTCTCGACTGAATAATATGACCTACGGGAAAATCGGCATCTTTGTAAATAAGCTCGGCACGGAAAGTATCTTCGCTTATTCTTTCTGCTTTTTTAAACTCAAGTGTTTCACGTCTGAAATCACGTGTAAGCCTTGTTTCAGGGTTGAAAATTTTTATAAATCTGCCCTGACCATATGTTTTTCCCTGCCAGTAGGGTTTACCGTTTTCAGCAGTTTCGCCTTTAAGGATAAGGTCTTTTCCGTCGATATCAAAAAGGCATTCCCGGTTTACTTTAAACTCACAGATTCCGTTGTTATTTGAAAGAATTTTAAATTCCGTCATCGTAGGGCAGAAATAATCTACCGCAAGGTTTTCAACGGTGATATTATCACATCTGCTGAAAAGCAAAGGTGTCATTTTCCCGTGCACACATATTTCCGCACCGTTTCCGCGGATTGTGATATTCTTTTTATCTTCAAGAAATATGGCACAATAACGCGTGCCCCCGGGATTTTCGTGCCTTTTGGCTGTGTTTGAACAGAAGTAACCTGTTTTCACGAAAGAATCCTCGGGTTTCACGTGATAAACTCTGTCTTTTTCAAGTTCTATCACACTGTTATCCCGGGCATTTTCAAACAATCTGCTTAAGTCATTCATAATTATTCTTCTTTTCTGTAGGGTGCAGGGATAAGGCTTTCCATCTCGCTGTCGTCAAGTTGTTTGCGAAGCATGAAGATGCAGTCGTTTATGCTTGCATAACCTTTCACAACATCTTCTGCAAGTGCTTTACAAGACGGTGCACCGCAAGTGCCGCAGTCAAGGTTAGGAAGCATTTTCTGAATTTCTTTAATATCAGTCATCATACGCATTGCATCAACAATATTACCTGAAAGACGCATTACGGGAAGCTCTTCAAGAGGCTTCTGCCAGAACATTTCGTGAGGTACATTGTCATCGCCTATTCTGTTGCAGGCAACAGGCAGATATTTTTTCAGAGTCTGCAGACGATTCTTTGCAATATATGGATTTTCCGCAGTAAGGCAACCGCCTACGCAACCCTCTGTACATGCATTAAGTTCAATAAAATCAACATTATTAAGTTTGTTATCCTCAATTTCTTCAAGGATTTTAATAACATTTTCGATACCATCAACGTGAAGGCTGTTATCCAGAAGAAGTGCAGATGCTTCGCCGCCGCTTACAGCCCAGCCTACACCGATTCTGCCTGAATGCTGAATATTTTCAATTTCGGTAACCTTTTTCATCTGCTGGAGCATAACGGGATAAATATCGCTGATTGCAACAGCTCCGTCAAGGTTTGATTTTTCACCGAAAAGCGGTTGCTTGATTGCTGTAATTTTTGCAGGACAAGGTGTAATGAAGAAAACGCCGATGTCTTCTGCTTTAAGGTTATGCTCTTTCATTGCTTTTTCCCGTGCAAGCCTTGCAGCTTCTTCAAAAGGAGCGTTTAAGTTTACAACATTCGGAATAAGTTCAGGGAAAGAAATTCTGATAAGTCTGCACACAACGGGGCAAGCCGATGAAATAACAGGTTTTCTGAAAGCGCCTGCTGCCATCAGTTTTCTTGTTGCGTGGGACACAAGCTCTGCACCCTTTGAAACCTCAGCAACCTCATCAAATCCCATTCTTTTAAGAACATTCAGGATAATATTTATATCGTCAAGATTTGCAAACTGACCGTAAAGAGCAGGTGCAGGAAGTGCAATTCTGTATTTATAATTTACAATACTCGTTAAAGATTCGCGTTCTGCATATTTTGCGTGATGGGGACATACTCTGATACATTCACCGCAGTCAATGCATCTTTCGTGAATCATTTTTGCCTTACCTTTACGCACGCGTATTGCTTCGGTAGGGCATCTTTTTATACAGTTCATACAGCCCACACATTTTGATGTGTCAAGGCGTACTGAATGAAAATATTTATCCATAGAGCCACCTCCATGATTTAAAATATATTGTGTAGGGAAGGATCTCCGGTTTCCATACCCCATTTTAATGCAAAGTGCTCGTAGGGGCGCCCATCGGGCGTCCTTTATTTTTTAATGCATAGTGCAAAGTTTATGGTGGGCAAAGCCCACACCCAAAAGAATAAGCGTCGCAGACCCGAAATTCTGCATTTTGCATTCTGCGTTCTGCATTTTCAAAAATTATTTCACAAGGAATTTAAGTGTGATTTTTGTGCCCACACCCACCTGAGTTTCAATAAGCATATCGTCGGCATATTTTTTGATATTGGGAAGACCCATACCTGCACCGAAGCCAAGCTGTCTTACATTATCAGGTGCAGTTGAGAAGCCTTCCTGCATTGCAAGGTCAACGTCAGGTATACCGGGGCCTTTGTCGTCAAGAACAACCGTAATTGCTTCAGGTGAAATATCGCAGGTAATAACACCGCCGTCAGCGTGAATTACCATATTGATTTCGCCTTCATATACTGCTATTGCAACATTTCTTATTAAGTTTGAATCGAAGCCTAAATCTTTAAGTGTACGTTTGATTTTGCCTGAAGCTTCGCCTGCGCAGGTAAAATCATTTTTGAGAACATCGTACTTGAAATTCAATTCTCCCATTATCTTCCGCTGCCTCCGCGTAAGCCTGCTTCATAAAGCTTGCCGCAGGCTGTGAACATTTCAAGGTCTGTTGCAACAAGAGGGATTTCACGTTCTTCAGCCAGTTCAATCATTGCCATATCAGGCTTTTTTCCTCTTACAAAAACGATGCATTTCATATCCATCATTTCTGCTGTTCTTACAACCTGAGGGTTAACAAGACCTGTGAGCATAACAGCCTGCTCTTTTACAAATGCAAGCACGTCGCTCATCATATCGCTTCCGCAAGCCGTAAAAACCTCTCTGTCAAGAAAATCTTCGCCGTAAATTACATTGCCTTCCAGTATTTCTGTCAATTCTTTAACTTTCATTATGTGATTTCCTTTCAACACATAAATTTTAGTGGTAAACTCGCTGATTAAATTTTAACACATCGCATATAAAAATTCAACCGAAAGAAAAAAATACATATAATAATCCTGGTGGTTATATGAAAAAAACAAAAAAGCGTTTCAGAAAAATGAAACGCCGTCGGTCACATATTGAAAAGAAAATAATATTTATGCTTTTGTTATTTCTTGTGATGTGTGTTGTTTTTGCTGTTCTCATAGATGCAAAAGCATCAGGTGTGCTTGGTGCAATGGCTGCAGACAAAGCGAAGAATGTTGCCATGCAGGCTATAAACGACTCCGTAAGCGAAGTTATTGATTCAGACGAAGAAAGCTACAAAGAGCTTGTCGACTACAGATATGACGGTGAGGGAAATATAATTTCCGTAAACACAAACATAAACCTGACAAACGCCATTGAAGGTGCCATTTTAGACGGGGTTGTAAAAAGAATCAACAGCGCATCACGATGCCCCGTTTCAATACCTGTCGGCACTTTAATCGGAAGCGACCTGCTTGTCGGACGCGGTCCTGCAATCACGTTTTTCATCAGCCTTTCAGGAAATGCACGAAGCGGAATTGAAAACCTTTTTGAAAGCACGGGCATAAATCAATCGCGCCATCAGATACAGATAAGAGTCGAAGCTGATATCAGCATAATTCTTTCAGGCAGAAGCATGAGAACCTCGGTTGAAAACACAATAGTAATCGGTGAAACAATCATTGTCGGTCAGATTCCCGAATCCTATGTGCGGCAGCCGGGTTAAAAATGTATCGTCTGTAAAACAAAAATCTTAACCGGATTATCCTGTACATATTTACGGCACAATTACAAGCATCATTATTCCGACAAAAGCAAGAACAAGTGAAATAATTTCTCTTTTGCCGGGTTTGTTCGGCGTAAAGAAGCCGAGAACAGTAGAAACAATCATTACACCGCCCGTTACCATCGGATACTGTGTTGATGCAGGCACATGAGCAAGAGCGATAAGCAGAAGATAATTTGCAACTTTATTTAAAAAACCGTATCCTGCAAGGCTTAAAAAAGAATTTCTCTTCGGAAGAGATACCTTTTTGATATTGAAGAGAAGAATAATGCCTGCTATCACCACAGTCATCAACGCACTCAGAACCGAATATCCTGCGGCACTTGTTTTTTCAAATGTGCTTTCCTGAAAGATTTTTGACAACACACCTGACATTCCGTTGAAAACAAAAATCCCTGCATAATAGATAAACCCTTTTGCACTTTTGCCTTTCTGAAAAGTAACAAACAACGCAAGTGTTACAATTATGAAACAGAGAATTTTGCCGAGCGTCAGCTTCTCCTCATAGAACAGAATTCCCGCAAAAAACGGAAGCAGCATTCCGCCGAGCATTGAAAAAATCGAATATAACGACAGATTTATCCTTGCCAACGCTTTCATGCTGCAGAAAAGGCACGCCATCATATTAAGCGCAGTTACGACTGCCATGAAAAGAGTATAATACGTAAACTCAAACCTGAATTTGTTTATCCCGAGAAGAATTACAAACCCCACCAGACTTGAACCGAAAATAAACATCATTGAAGAAGTAAGATTATTTCCGTTTTTCTTCTCATAGTCATCATTCAGGAAAAACTGAAATCCGAACATCACAACGGCAGCCAGAATCATTACATAATACATTAAACCACATCCAATCTTCTGCTATTATATCACAAAAGCACACTTTTGCAATACTTTTAAGCCTTGACAGAAAAAATGTTTTTTGGTACAATATTGAAGCTTACACGGAAGCGTATCGAAGTGGTCATAACGGGGCTGACTCGAAATCAGTTAGGGAGCAATCCCCCGCGAGTTCGAATCTCGCCGCTTCCGCCAAAAATCGACAGGTTTTGACCTGTCGATTTTTTATCCATTGCGAAAGCAATGGCATATCATCACGCGGTACGCGTGTATATCATCGCCGTAGGCGTATATCATCAGCCACAGGCTGTATTTTGTTTTCGCAATGATGATATACAAGACTTCATCTTGATGATATGCAATTTCTGCGAAATTGATGATATACAAGGCTTCGCCTTGATTTATACGAGGGTTCGAATTCATACGCAAAACTGCCGAAAATATCTTTTTTGTAGCCCATAGCCAAAAATCGACAAGTTCCACGTGAGACTTGTCGATTTTACTTTTTCACTATTAACTCTTCACTTTTCACTCTTCTCTTTCGAAACTTGCCCATCAGGTAATAAGTAACAGTGAATAGTTAAGAAGTTGAGGAATTCATCGTTTAAAAGAATAGTTTCATTATGTTGAAAACAAAATTATTTTATGTTATAGTGTGGTAAAGGAGATGAAGAAAATGAAATTTGATTCAAAAGAACTGAAATGGACAAGAGAGCCTGCAGATTTCATTATATCTGACGAAAAAATCGAAATCACAACTGCTGCCCATACTGATTTGTGGCAGAGAACATACTATCATTTCAGAAACGACAATGCACCCGTGTTGCAGATGACAACTGATGAAAAATATTTTTCTTTTGTTGTAAAAACAGAATTTGATACAAAACACAGATTTGACCAGTGCGGTATTGTGATGTACCTTGACAGCGAAAACTGGATTAAAGGCTCAATAGAATTTGAAAACGAAAATTTCCAGCATCTCGGAAGTGTTGTGACTAACAACGGATATTCTGACTGGGCAACTACCGAAATTGCTGCTGACATAAAGTCTATGTGGTACAGATTCAGCCGCAGAGAAGACGACTACTGCATTGAATGTTCTGAAGACGGAGTAAAATACAAGCAGATGAGAGTCTGCCACATGTTCAACGGCGGCAATACAATTCAGTTCGGAATTTATGCCTGCAGTCCTGAAAATTCATCTTTCAAAGCTGTTTTTACAAACATGGAAATCACTGAATGCAAATGGCTTGCTCACGAAGGAGAAACAGAGTAATAACAAACATGAAATATCCCCTGAAAAAATTTTTCCAGGGGATATTTTTAAAGCTCTGCGAGGATTTCTGCTGCATTTGTATCAGGCTTTACTTTAGGCATAATTTTTTCAATCTTTCCTTCTTCATCAATAATGAAAGTAGTTCTCACAACACCCATGCTGACTTTACCGTATAATTTCTTTTCCTGCCACACTCCGTAAGGCTCTATCGCCTGAAGCTCAGGGTCAGAAAGCAAAACAAAACTGAGGTTGTGTTTTTCAGCAAATTTTGCATGTGACGAAACGCTGTCCTTGCTGATACCGATAACTTCAACGCCTTTTGCCTGAAACTCTTTATAAAGCCCTGCAAACGCACACGCCTGACGCGTGCAACCCGGCGTATTGTCACGGGGATAGAAATATAAAACCACCTTTTTACCGAGAAAATCAGAAAGTGATACTTCCTTATTATTTTTATCACGCAGAGTAAACTGCGGTGCTTTCATGCCTGTTTCCAACATAACTCAAAACTCCTCCGCAAAATGTACTGCTGTTGCGCCGTCTGCAACGGCAGTTACTACCTGCCGTAATGCTTTCGTGCGCACATCGCCTGCTGCAAAAACTCCCGCAACATCAGTTTTTGTTGTCTCGTCAGCTAAAACGTAGCCACCGTTATCAAGCTTTACCGAGCCTTTCAGAAACTCTGTTACGGGTTTTCTGCCGATACTGACAAAAACGCCGTCACAGACGATGTTTTCAGTTTTTTCTGTATTTACATCCTTTATTTTAACGCCCGACACCCTCTCATCCGTGAGGATCTCTGCAACGGTACTGTTAAAAAGGATTTCAACATTCTTTGTTTTTTCAAGCTGTGATAAATAAATTTTTGTTGCCCTGAAAGTATCTCTGCGATGAATAAGATAAACTTTCTTCGCCAATCGCGATAAATACAGAGCATCCTGCACGGCAGAATTTCCTCCGCCGACTACTGCTACAATTTTATCTTTATAAAATCTGCCGTCACAGTGAGCGCAGTAATGAACGCCCCTGCCGACAAATTCTTTTTCGTTTTCAAGCCCCAGCTCGCGGGCATTTGCACCCGTTGCAATAACTACGGTTTTTGATAAATACTCCCCTGCCGTTGTTCTGACTTTCTTGATTTTTTCCGTAAAATCAACGTCCGTCACTTCAGCATACTCTGTTTTTGCACCGAAACGCTCTGCCTGAGTCTGCATTTTCATGCCCAGGTCAAAGCCGTCAACTCCCGCTTCGAAGCCGGGATAATTATCTATAACATCGGTCAGCGCCATCTGTCCGCCCGGTGACATTTTTTCAAGTACCACACAGTCCATGCCGGCACGCGACGCGTACAACGCAGCCGAATATCCTGCCGGACCGCCTCCGATGATAATCATATCAAAAATATGTTGCATAAAATCCCTCCCTGGAGTAAAATAAGTATAACACATTTAAGAGGTTTGTGAAAGCATGAAAATTACATCTTTAGTTGAAAACACAACATCAGACAAAAGAGTCAGAGCCGAGCACGGTCTTTCTCTGTATATTGAAACCGAAAAACATAAAATCCTTTTCGACATGGGGCAGAGCGAGCTGTTTTACGAAAACGCAAAAGCTCTCGGGATTGAGCTGAGCGAAATCGATATTGCAATTCTTTCCCACGGACATTATGACCACGGCGGAGGACTGAAAAAATTCCTTGAAATCAACAGTAAAGCTCCCGTATATTTAAGCCGTCACGCTTTCGGGAAATATTATAACGGCACCGAAAAATACATTGGTCTTGACGTTTCATTAAAGGATAACGAAAGATTGATTTTTACAGATGACGAATTCAGGATTGATGATGATTTATTTCTTTTTTCATGTAACGAACGTAAAAGAAATCATAATCTCGGCAGTTTCGGACTGACGGAGTTCAGAAACGGAGCATACATTCCTGATAAATTTCTTCACGAACAATATCTGCTGATTAAAGAAGACGAAAAAAATGTTATTATCAGCGGTTGTTCACATAAAGGTATACTTGATATTGCCGATTGGTTCTGCCCCGATGTGTTAGTCGGCGGATTCCATTTTTCAAAACTGCCTGCTGACAACACACTTATGCAATACGCTGAATATCTGAACCGATTCAATACTGTTTTTTATACCTGCCATTGCACCGGTACGGAGCAATATGAATTCATGAAAAAATATATGGACCGTTTACATTATCTGCCTTGCGGCAGAACAATTTAGGAGAAAAAGTTATGGAGAAAAAAGTATGCGAAGAAATTTATGCAGATATTTTTCCTTTCTGGAATGAGTTGTCAGAAGATGACAAGGAATATATCTGTTCCAACTCCGCAGCCCGAACTTATACAAAGGGAACAACTATACACGATTCAAGCGAATGTTCAGGTGTTTTTCTTGTAAAAAGCGGATGTCTGCGTCTTTACATGATGTCTGATGACGGAAAAGACATCACTCTTTTCAGAATGTATGAGGGTGATTTGTGTGTTCTTTCTGCTTCGTGCGTGCTTCACACTATTACGTTTGACGTATTTATTGATGCGGAAGAAACGAGCGAATGTTATCTTATCAGCGGCCCTGCTTTCGCTTCGCTTGCAGAAGAAAACACAAATATAAAAATCTATACTCTTGAAACAGCTCTCAGCCGTTTTTCAGATGCTATGTGGATTATGCAGCAGATTCTTTTCATGAGCATGGACAAACGCCTTGCAATTTTTCTGCTTGACGAATCTGCAAGAACAAAATCTGATACTGTTGAGCTTACCCACGAGCAGATTGCAAGATATATGGGTTCTGCCCGTGAGGTTGTATCAAGAATGCTTAAATATTTTGCAAGTGAAAACCTTGTTGAGGTTTCACGCAAGGGCGTTAAAATACTTGATAAAAAACGTCTGCGGGCTTTAATCGGCTAACAATTCTTCAACCTGCTGTTTCGGAATTGCGCCCAGAGACTGTTTTAAAACTTTGCCGTCTTTCATTACCACAAGTACGGGGATGCTTGAAACGCCGAATTGCATTGCAAGCTCAGGCTCTTCATCCACGTTTACTTTGCCCACAAATATATCGGGGTTTTCTTCCGCTATTTTATCAACCACGGGCGAAAGCATTCTGCACGGTCCGCACCATGATGCGAAGAAATCAAGAAGAACTTTCTTTTCGCTGTTCAAAGCTTCGTTTATATTATCTTTATTTACTTTAACTACTGACATAGTGATTACTTCCTTTCTTTATCTTTGTGATTTTATTATATGCTGTTTTTTCGTTTTTTTCTGTGACAAAGTCACATTTTCAATATTGAAAAACGCAGCGTTATATGATACCATTAATTTACCAATCTCAAAGGACTGATTTTATGAACAAAAGAATCGTTGTTGCAGGCGGAGGTCACGGCGGTATTGCCACAGCAATGCTCCTTGCAAAAAGCGGATACGATGTTACCGTATTCGAAAAAAATGCAAGAGAAAACATGGGGCACGACTGGACCGATATTTTTGACAAAAAAGGGTTCACCTGTCTCGGACTTCCTCTTCCTGATGAAAGTCTTTATAAATTCAAGCACGATATGACTTTCTACGGCATGTCTATGCGCACTCCCGTTACACAGCATGTACCTGAAGACCAGCTTGAAATTCAGATGGAAAGAAAAGATATTTATAACCATCTTATTACTTACGCGGAAAAAGCAGGTGTAAAATTTGTATATAACTGCCCTGTGCTTGGTCCTGTTATGGCAGGAAGCCGGGTTACAGGTATAGAAACCGAAAACGGAATTGAATATGCCGACCTTGTTATTGATGCTTGCGGCATTCACTCCCCCGTCAGACGCAATCTTCCCGAAAGCCTCGGAATTCAGAGAGAAGTAGGCCCTTATGAGCAGTTTTATGTTTACAGAGCTTTCTTCAACAAAACTGCAGAAGTTGATGACGTCAATAAATACAAGGTTCTCCTTTTACCTGAAAACAAAAAAGGCATTTCATGGGTTGCAACTGAAGAAGAATGGACTGATGTGCTTATAGGACGTTTCCATAAATTGGATATGGAAGAAGTTGAAAGGACAATAAATGTTCTGAGAAAAGATAACCCGTCTCTCGGTACAGAAAAGCTGCGCGGAGGACAGTTTGTTAATATCCCTGTAAGACAGCCCCTGGGAATACTCGTTGCTGACGGATATGCCGCAATCGGCGACAGTGCATTTATGACAGTTCCGATTATCGGTTCAGGCATTGCAAATACACTCAAAGCATCAAAAATCCTTGCCGATGCTATTATGAAAGATACTGATATGGCATATACTGCAGAAACGCTCTGGACATATCAGCGTAATTTCTACAAAGAACTCGGCAACGGTCTTGCTCCTATGGCATGTATCAAAATGATGATGGCACATATGAGTGGCGATGATATCGACTATCTCCTTTCAACAGGTGTTCTTAACGAAGATGATATGACTATCACCGCCGACACCAACAGCTTGTGGGCTATTTTCAGTTATGTTCCCATGGATGTTTTAAAGCAGAAAGCCGTAGCACTTATCCATAACAGAAAAATCATCAGGAAAGCGTCTTTCCTTATCGGCAATTTTGCAAAAGCTATTGCTGCAACTTCAACAATGCCGCAGAGGTACAACAAAAAAGCCGTTCTTAAATGGGTAAAAAGATATAACAACAGTTTTACGTTGTAATCTATAATACAAATTTTTAAACGAGGTGACTTTAAATGAAAAAATTTATCGCATTACTTCTTGTATTCGCTTGTATTTTCGTTATTCCCGTAAGTGCAAGTGCAGTTTCGCTTGAAGACGGACTTGAAGCAATCAACAACAGTTTCGAGAAGGGCGAAGGCCCTGTTGCAGGAGATTTTTCAATCGACTACCGTTATTATTCTCCCGTAAAAGACGAAGCAGATGCCGCAAAATACCCTCTTGTTGTATGGCTTCACGGTTTAGGTGACGGTGAATACGAGGGTAAACCCCTTGAAAAAAGCCAGATAGGCTATTGGGCAAGTGACGAATTTCAGTCACGTTTCTCTCCTGCAGGCGGTGCTTTCATAATGGTTGCCCGTTCAAGAGAGGAATTAGGTGTTTGCTGGACAAATAAAACCATCGAGCCTTTAAGAAGTGCCATTGATGATTTCATAAGTCAGAACAAAGAAAATATTGATTTAAGCCGTATTTACATAGGCGGTTATTCAATGGGCGGCAAAATGACGCTTAAAATGGCTATCGCCTACCCTGAAATGTTTGCGGCAGCTTTCCCCATTTGTCCTGCATGGTCACCTGACAAAGAAGCTATTGAGCACCTCAAGGATATGCCTGTATGGATTACATCAAGCAGCCTTGACCCTCTTGTAAGCTATTATGTAGGTGTTACCCCCACATGGCAGAAGCTTTCAGAAATTACTGCAATTCCCGAGAAATGCAGATTTTCAACTCTTACAAAAGTGTGCTATGCTGACGGCACAAAAACTCCGAGCAGCCATCATGCCTGGTTTGCAGTGAATTACGATTTGTTCACAACTCAGAACGGACCATACCATTATATGACCACGCAGAATGCTCTTGGTGAAGAGGTTACTCTCACTTATCCTGACGGAATGATTTCATGGCTTTCTTCTCACACATCAGACTATGACGGAAAAGTTATCGAAGGCACAGGCAACATCACAGATGATTTAAGCACAGACAATATGGCAGCTCACCTTACAATCTGTGAATTTTTCAAAATTCTCTTTAACATGGTACTTTCACTTTTTAAATAAAGGTCGGTGAAAATAATGAAAAAAATCATCTCACTTTTGCTCGCAATTATTATGGTTGTCGGTGTTTCATCAACAGCCTTTGCAGCAGATGAAACAACTGCCGGGCTTTACACCGTTTATGCCGATTCTATGCTGTTTCAGCACAGTAAAGAAGCAATTCTTGCAGGCACAGCCAAACCCGGCAACGAAATAAAAGCAGAGCTGTATCTCGGCAAAAAGCTTATTGCTTCAGGCGAAAGCACAACAGGTGCTGACGGAAAATTCACAGTTTCTTTTATGGCACCAAAAGGTTCATACGATGAATATATTATCATTCTCTATGAAAACGGCAAGGATATAAGAGTTCTCAAAAATATTGTTTTCGGTGAACTGTGGCTGGCTTCAGGTCAGAGTAATATGATGTATCCGCTTGCACAGTCTCTTAAAGGCACTCAGATGTGGGAAAACAAAGTTAAACTTTCGAAGAATTTACGCGTTCTTATGGTGCCGGGATACCCTGTATACAAAGACGAAACCGCACTTACCCTCCTGCCCCGTGACGCTCAGGACGATATAACCGATGCTGTATGGGTTACGGGCGAAGACGAATATGTTTACAACATGAGTGCTGTTGCATATTTCTTTGCAGAACAACTTATGAAAAAATTCAATATGCCCGTAGGAATTCTCAATTCTTCTCTGGGCGGTTCATCAATTGCATCCTGGCTCAGCCGTGAAACATGCGAAAGTGATAAAGTTCTTACAGATTTTCTTGCAGAGAAAGGTCAGTACGTAACTGCTGAAAAATGGAAAGAAGACAAGCAGGATGTTTATACTTCCGTTACAGGAAACTACAACCAGAAAATTCACCCTCTTAAAAACTTCAGACCGACAGGTATGATATGGTATCAGGGAGAAACCGATATAAGCTGGAAAGACGAAATGTATGGCAGAGCATTTGACCTGATGCAGTCATCTTACAGTAAACTTTTCGGTTTCGAAAACGGTGAGCAATTCCCCATTATTTACACTCAGCTTGCACCCTACTACTACGGTTCAGACACAATTCTCCCCGAAAGAAACTTTTATTACACGGATATGCAGCAGAAAAATGCTGATTCACGTGCAGTAATTTCTATTCACGATATACCCCTCACTTACTTCCCTGAGGTAGGCGTTATTCATCCCGCTTCAAAAGAATCGGTAGGACACAGAATGTTCTTTGCTGCAGAAGGTCTTGTTTACGGTGACAGAAACACGTATACTGTTTCTACAATTAAAAGCACCGAAATCAGAGACGGTGCAATTTATGTTACCTTTAACAATATCGGTGACGGCATCAAAGTATACGGTGAAAAAATCCGCGGATTTGCAGTTTGCGGTGAAAACGGAATCTACACTGAGGCAGAAGCAGAAATTGTATCTGCAGACACAGTTAAGGTGTGGAGTGACCTTGTAAAAGACCCGAAATCTGCAAGCTATGCTTATTGCGCTTCAAATATGCGTGCAAACCTTTACGCAACAGAAAAAGGATTTTATGCTCTTCCTATAGGTCCTTTTGTAACAGACAAAAATTATATGACAAAAACATGGATTGACCTTCCCTGGACAGACTGTGAAACTGAAAAAACATGGTTTAATTTATCTGACCCCTACAGCGGATATTATGACTCATGGACAACAGAAAACGCAACTCTTTCTTATACAAACTCTTATCTCAACGTAAAAGGAGACGGTGATTTTTCTGTAAGTCCCACAATTTCATATCTGCACGATGGTCAGATGAGATTATGCAGCAATGCTCTGAAAGATATTTCGGATTACGGAACGCTTACTTTCTCAGTACGTAATAATGGCGAAACAGAGGTTGTTTTCGATTCATTAAGGCTTTACAGAGAAACGTTTATGTGGTATTCTCCCGAGGTAAATGAAAGCCACGAAAGTTCGGTTGTTATCCCTGCCGACGGTGAATGGCACGAAATTTCACTTGACCTTAACAGCCTTTACCTTTATGCAAATGAATGCGGAATCATAAGCCCCAACAATATGATAAAGTATCTGCTGGATATGGATTTTGTTTTCACAAGTAACGGCAGTGCAGATATTGACATTGACAATTTCCGCTTTGCTCCCGAAGAAAAGGATTCTTCTTTCTACTTTGAAACAACATTTGCAGACGCAGACACTTTCCCGGAATTTATTTCAGCAATATTCTCTGTTGTGCTGGGTGTATTTTTCAAATATTGAATCACAAATAATTTTCATCAGAGGTATTTATGGATAAACTTGTAAATTCTATCACATCAGAGTTGAAGGAAATGAAGAAAAGCTTTGACCGTAACGGTGATTTGAAACAGTTGGAAAAAGAGCTTTCCTCTTTTTCCGAAAAATATAAAAATCACCTTGGAATTGCAGATGTGCTTATAAACCTTGGTGAAGAATTTTATTCATCAGGTCAGACTGAAGCAGGTCAGGTTTTTATGCTGACAGTCGATAAATATTTCGATGATTGCTTTGACACAACAACACTTTCCTTAAGATGTGCTGAATACTACATTGAAAAAGGTACACAGTATCTTATTAATATGTGCAACGAAATAAGCAACTACGAGGAATCTGTTGCGATACGCGAGCTTACGGATGTATGGAATAAATATAAACATCTGGTTGAAGGAAAAGTAGAAAAATCAGTTGTGGTAAACGGTGATATTCCATCTTCCCCCACACCTGACAGCTGCAGTATGCAGATAAAAGAGATTTTAACACTTCCTGATGACAGACTTCTGACAGAAATCTCAACTCACCTTTACGAGTTATCTTCAAAAGGCGAATTCCCTGAAGATTTGAACAAATGGGAAAGAACAGTTTTCCTTGCAGACGAATTCTGGCAGGAAGTCAACTCAGGCGGAATTTACGGATATCTTTATTCTTACGGATATAATTGGAATCAGATGTGCGATGCCTTCAAAAGAATTAAGGCAGAGAAAACTCTTGAGATTCTTACAGATATCAGAAATAAATTCCCCGACTGCAAAGTATCCGCAGGGCTTGCTGCATTACAGGAATTTCTTGATGATAATGAGCCTGATTTCGACGAAGAAGATAATAAATTCTACGAAACCTGTCAGGAAGAAATTGAAGAAAAGCTTCTGTCCTTCATCAGAAAAAACGAAGCACATTTCAGATAATACACAAAAAACACCGAAGAAATTAATATCTTCGGTGTTGATTTTTTATTACCGGAAGTGGTATAATTCTTTCATTAAGCACAAGGAGCGAATACAATGACAGATAAAGAATTAAGAGAAATCAGAAGGCGTTTCCGCCCTGATAAAAACAATATAATAAGCCTTAAGGGTTGTATGGTAAACTCTGAAAAAACTATTATTTCCCAATTCAGCCAATCTGTTGCACAGTGTTCAACAGATGAAAGCGAAAAAATTCTGGCAGTAATGAAAAAATCACTTTCAGGCTCTATGGGCACAAATCTTTTGGACCTTGAATACGGTGCTATGGAAGTTTCAACAAGCGAAAAACATAAAATGCTTATGGCTCTTCGCGATTCCCATCTTAAAGATGATGAGCTTCTCACACGTTTTTACGAAACTGTAATTGAAAGCGTTTCTTTTGAGGGCAACTTTGCAATTCTGCTTATTCACGATACATACGACGTGTTTGAATATTCAGATGACGGAGAAAAAGAAAGCGACTCTTCTTCGCAGTTTTCATATATCGTGTGCAGCATCTGCCCTGTAAAAGAACTTAACACAGGTCTCTATTTCCGCGAATATGACGGCACTTTCAGAACTTTTGACAAGTATTCAATGCTTTCAAACCCTGATATCGGTTTTATGTTCCCCTCTTTTGACAACAGGGCAGCAAATATTTACAATGTTCTTTATTACACACGGGATATTTCAGACGTTCATCCTGAATTCGTTGATAACATTTTCGGTGTGGAAATCCCCGTTTCTGCATCTGAGCAGAAGGACAGCCTTAACTCATGCCTGAAAGAAACGTTGGAAGAAGAATGTGATTTTAAAGTAATGCGTTCTGTTCACGACCACGTGTCTGTAATGGTGCAGGAACACAAGGACACAAAGCAGGAAGAACCTTTGCGTTTGTCAAAAAACACATTCAGAGAAGTTCTTGAAGATTGCGGTGTTGATGAAGAAAAGGTTGAAAGATTCTCAAACAGATTTGATGAAGAATTCGGCGAAGGCGCATCAATTGCACCGAAAAGCATAATTGATGTGAAGAAATTTGAGCTTGTAACACCCGATGTGCAGATAAAAGTAAACCCCGACAGAACAGACCTTGTTTCAACCCAGGTAATTGACGGTGTAAGATATATCATGATACGCGCAAACACAGGGGTAGAAGTAAACGGAGTAAATATTGATATAAAATAAAAAACTTGCATAAACAGTAAAAAACAACTCCTCTTGGAATACAAGAGGAGTTGAAATCTTTTCAGGGAAAAATCAAAGGTTTCTGATATCTTCTTTGTTAACGAGCTTTACGCCGTTTGTTTCAAGCACTTTCATTGCCTTGTTATTATCTTCAACACGTACCACAACGTAAGCGTACTGCTTTGAAATTGTGATGAAAGCGTACATATATTCAACGTTGATGCCGTTTGTGTAAAGAAGCTCCATAACTTTTGAAAGACTGCCGGGCTCATCAGGAATTGCTATGCCTACAACCTCTGTGATTGACACAATGCAATCGTTCTGCTGAAGTGCTTTTTTAGCCTTTTCTTCATCGCTTACGATAAGACGGAGAATGCCGAAATCCTTTGTGTCTGCAATTGACATTGCACGGATGTCAACCTTTTCCTGTGCTAAAATGTGAGTGATTTCGCCGAGTGCACCTGCTTTGTTTTCAACGAAAATTGATAACTGATTAATGGTCATTACTTATTTCCTCCCTTATTTCTTTCTGTTGTCAACAACACGTTTTGCTTTACCTTCTGAACGTGCGATTGTGTTGGGTGCTACAAGCTTAACATCTGCTGCAACACCGAGAAGTGATTTAAGACCTTCTTCAATAGCATGTTCTGCTTTTGAAATTTCAGTAACTGTATCAGAGAACATCTTATCTGACATTTCAACCTGAACCTGAATTGTGTCAAGGTTGTTTACTCTGTCAACAAGAATCTGATAGTTGGGAGAATAACCCATATTGAGAAGAACTGTTTCAATCTGTGACGGGAATACGTTAACACCTCTGATAATGAGCATATCGTCTGTTCTGCCCATGGGTTTTGACATTTTAACAAAAGTTCTGCCGCAAGAACATTTTTCGTGAGAAAGAACTGCAATATCTCTTGTTCTGTAACGAAGGATGGGGAAAGCTTCCTTTGTAATACAGCTGAAAACAATTTCACCGGGCTGACCGTCAGGGACTGGTAAACCTGTATCGGGGTCGAGTGCTTCAATGATAAAGTGGTCTTCGTTGACGTGCATACCTGTCTGTTCAGAACATTCATATGCAACACCCGGTCCCATAATTTCTGTAAGACCGTAAACGTCATATGCTTTGATACCCAGTTTTTCTTCAAGCTGAAGACGCATTTCCTGTGTCCAGGGCTCTGCACCGAAAATACCTGCTTTGAGAGGAAGTTTTGATGTGTCAACACCCATTTTTTCCATTGTTTCTGCAATATACATTGCATAAGAAGGAGTACAGCAAAGAACTTCTGAGCCGAAATCCTGAAGAATTGTAATCTGTCTTGCTGTGTTACCGCTTGAAACGGGAATTGCCATAGCACCCATTTTAGTAGCACCGCCGTGGAAGCCAAAACCGCCTGTAAAGAGTCCGTAACCGTATGAAACGTGTATTTTTGAAGATTTATCTGCACCTACCGCTGCAAGCTGACGTGCACAGATATCATCCCAGATGTCAAGGTCGTTTTTAGTGTAACCAACAACAATCTGTTTACCTGTTGTACCGCTTGAAGCGTGGACTCTTACAACTTCGTCCATATCGCAGGCAAAAAGGCCGTAAGGATATGTATCTCTCAAGTCCTGCTTACATGTAAAAGGAAGCTTGCTGATATCATCAACTGACTTGATATCATCAGGTGTAACACCTGCTTCTTCCATTTTCTGTCTGTAATAAGGTACTTTCTCGTAAACTCTCTTAACTGTGTTTACAAGCCTTTCGCTCTGCCACTGAGCAATCTGCTCACGGGAGGCAGTTTCAATTTCTTCCTGCCAGAATTTCATTTTGGTGTCATCTCTTTTCTTTGGATTTAAAAATTAATAATTATAACCAAGGCTTAATGCCTTTTTATTGAGTTCAATAAACTGAGGCTTGACTGACTGTCGGAGAGCCTCTTCCCACTTATTATAGTCAATATGGAAATATTTTGCAAGTCTTCCCATAAGAACCACATTAACTGCCTTTGATGAACCTGCTTCTTCTGCAAGAGAAAGAGCATCAATTGCATCCACATCAAGACCTTTTTCAGTCAGTTCATCAAGAATATTTTCGGGATAAACAGCAGCACCTGTAATAACAGGCATAGGGTCAATCTGCTGTGTATTCACAATAAGCTTTCCGCCTTTTTTAAGGCAATGTGCCCATCTTGCACCTTCAAGCTTTTCAAAGGAAATAACGAAATCTGCTTCGCCCTCTTCAATGATGGGTGAATAAACTTTTTCGCCATATCTTACATAAGTTACAACTGAGCCGCCTCTCTGACTCATACCGTGAACTTCTGATACTTTTACATCGTAGCCTTCGTTCATAAGCACTCTGCCGAGCAATTTACTTGCAAGGAGAGAACCCTGTCCGCCAACGCCGACAATCATTATGCTTTTTGTTTCCATAATCTTATTCCTCCCCTTCTATTGCGTCGAATGCACAAAGCTGTTCGCAGACTCCGCAACCTACGCAGAGTGTTGCATCGATATCTGCTTTTTTATTATGTATGCTGATTGCGGGGCAACCAAGCTTCATACACTTTTTGCAACCCTTACATTTATCAATATCAACCGTAACGGGTTTCTTCGGTTTTACGTATTTAAGAAGCACGCAAGGTCTTCTTGAAATAATAACTGACGGCTCTTCTGCTGCAAGCTCTTCTTTGACTGCCTTGTCACATTCAAGAAGATTATAGGGGTCTACAACTCTTACTCTGTTGATGCCGATTGCACGGCAGAAGGATTCAAGGTCAATTTTTGAAGCAGGGTCACCCTTGATTGTGTAGCCTGTTGTGGGATTCTGCTGATGGCCCGTCATACCTGTGATTGAGTTATCAAGAATAATAACGGTTGAGTTTGAAGCGTTATAAGCGATATTTACAAGGCCTGTCATACCTGAATGCATAAATGTTGAGTCGCCGATAACTGCAACAGATTTCTTTTCGCCTTTTTCGCCCATTGCTTTATTGAAGCCGTGAAGTCCTGAAATTGATGCACCCATACAAAGAGTTGTATCAATTGCACCAAGAGGAAGCTGTGCACCAAGAGTGTAACAGCCGATATCACCGCTTACAGTAACTTTGTTCTGCGAAAGAGTGTAGAACATACCTCTGTGAGGACAACCTGCACACATTACGGGAGGACGGATGGGAAGTGCTGTATCGGGAGCAATGCTTTCCTTCTTTTCAAGGCCTAAAACTTCAGCAATAGTTTTCTGTGAATATTCGCCGATGTTTGTGAAAAGCTCTTTACCTTCAACTGAAATGCCGTTGTTTCTGCAATGGCTTTCAATAACACCGTCAAGTTCTTCAATAACGATAAGTCTCTGAACTTTGCTTGCAAAATCTTTGATTTTGTCAACGGGAAGCGGATGAACCATACCGATTTTAAGAACGCTTACTTTGTCGCCGAAAATTTCTTTAACATACTGATATGATGCACCTGAAGTGATAATACCGATTTCAGTACCGCCCATTTCAACCTTATTGAATTCATCAGATTCAGAAATTTCCTTGCGGAGAAGCTCTGTTCTTTCTTCAACAAAGGGATGGCGTTTTTTTGCATTACCGGGCATCATAACATATTTGCCGATATTTTTTTCATATTCTTTCTGAGCAACTTCCACTCTGTCTGATGTTTCAACAAGGCTCTGTGAATGAGCAATTCTTGTGCACATACGGAGAATTACGGGAGTGTCGTATTTTTCTGAAATTTCAAAAGCTCTTTTTGTAAATTCAAGGCTTTCCTTTGAATCTGCAGGCTCAAGCATCGGCACTTTTGCAGCAATAGCATAGTGACGTGAATCCTGCTCATTCTGCGATGAATGCATTCCGGGGTCGTCTGCAACGCAGATAACAAGACCGCCGTTTACGCCTGTGTAAGACATTGTGAAAAGCGGGTCTGCCGCAACATTAAGACCAACGTGCTTCATTGCACAAGCGCTTCTTTTACCGCCCAATGATGCACCGAAAGCCACTTCCATTGCAACTTTTTCATTAGGTGCCCATTCGCAGTAAATTTCGTTATAAAGGCTTGCGAATTCCGTAATTTCAGTACTTGGTGTACCCGGATAACTTGAAACTACGCCGCAGCCTGCTTCATACATACCTCTGGCAACAGCAGCGTTGCCTATCATAATCTCTTTCAATTACTGTCCCTCATTTCTTCTGTCAACTATTCTTCTTGCTTTACCCTCGTATCTCTTGAGTGAACGGGGTGCAACAAGTGTAACCTTTGCACTGATGCCGAGAACTGTTTTAAGCTTTGCAACAGCAAGATTTCTCAATTCTTCAAGCTGTCCGTAATTCTCAAGAAGATTAGCATTCATAAGTTCAATTCTGACTTCAAGGTAGTCAGTATAATTTTTCCTTGTCAGCACAAGCTCATAATGAGGTGAAATACCCTCAATCTGTGCAAGAACTGATTCAATCTGTGACGGGAAAACATTTACGCCACGGATTTTGAGCATATCGTCTGCTCTGCCGCCGACTTTTTCCATACGGCAATGTGTTCTGCCGCATTTACAAACGTCGTAATTAAGCTTTGTGATATCCTTTGTTCTGTAACGAAGCATAGGGATACCCTCTTTTGTAAGTGTTGTAACAACAAGCTCGCCTTCTTCACCTGCTGCAAGTTTTTCACCTGTCTGTGAGTTGATAATTTCAGGCAGGAAGTGGTCCTCTGCAAAGTGAAGTCCGTTTCTTTCAACACATTCACCTGAAACGCCCGGTCCCATAAGCTCGCTCATACCATAGTTATCAGTTGAGAAAAGGCCAAAGCCTTTTTCGATTTTGTCACGAAGCTCCATTGTACATCCTTCTGAGCCGAAAAGACCTATACGAAGCTTCAGTTCATCATTTGTAATGCCCATATCGTGAGCAACCTCGCTCATGTACATTGCATATGACGGTGTGCTGATTAAAACTGTTGTGCCGAAATCCTTAAGAAGCATTGCCTGCTTTTCTGTGTTACCGCTTGAAACGGGAATAACTGCACAACCTAATTTTTCAAGGCCGTAGTGAAGCCCCAGAGCACCGGTAAAAAGTCCGTAGCCGAATGAAATCTGCGCTACGTCCTCATCTGTAACACCAACTGCTGCAGAAAGACGTGCCACACAGTCGCTCCAGTTGTTGATATCGTTTTTTGTATATCCTACAACTGTGGGTTTACCTGTTGTACCGCTTGATGCGTGGATACGTACAATATCTTTCATCTTTGCACCGAAAAGGCCATAGGGGTAGTTATCTCTGATATCGTCCTTTGTTGTAAATGGTATGTACTGAATATCTGAAAGGCTTTTGATTTTTTCTGCAGTAACACCTGCTTTTGTTAATCTTTCAGCATAAAAAGGTACATTTCTCATGCTGTAATCAACAATCCATTTAAGCCTTTCAAGCTGCAACTCATCAAGCTGCTTTCTTGACATTGTTTCAATGTCTTTCTGAAAAAAGTTCTCTTTCATCTCAAACTCCCTTTATTTTCGTTTAATAAATACTGAAAAAATTACGAAGAATATTATAAACAATCTAATTATAGACAGTTTTTGCTTTTCTTGCAAGCTTTTTTAAAATAAGATGCAATATATTTGACTTATTGCTAAAAACGATGTAAAATTAACATCGGAAATATACTGAAGGACCTGATAATTATGATAATTGATTTTCACACACATATCTTCCCTGACAAAATTGCAAAACCTACAGTGGAAAAACTGAAATCTTATCTTTGCGATGCAGGAGAAGAATGTGCTGCATACACAGACGGAACGCTCAGTTCACTTCTTTCTTCAATGAAAGAAGCAGGTATTTCAAAAAGCGTGATTCTGCCTGTTGTGACTAATCCGAAACAGTTTGACAGCATCAACCGTTTTTCAAAAGAAACTGATTCACAAAACGGAATTATTGCTTTCGGAGGAATTCATCCCGATAACGAAAACCCTGAAGAAAAACTTGATTATATCAAATCATTGGGACTCAAAGGTATAAAGCTTCATCCTGATTATCAGAACACATATATAAATGACGAAAAATATATAAGAATTATCCGCTATGCTCAGAAAATCGGACTCATTACGGTTATCCACGCAGGTTACGATGTTCTGTCCCCTGATAATCTGCATTGCCCCATTGACATGGCTCTTGAAATGCTTGAAAAAGTCGGCAATGGTGAAAACACAAAAATCGTTTTGGCTCATCTCGGCGGTTTACGCGCAGGAGAAGAGTGCTTAGAAAAACTTGCAGGGCAAAATGTATATCTTGATGTAAGCTACGTTTTAAACAAAACCGAGCCTGAACTGCTTAAGAAGATTTTTGAAAAACACGGCTTTGACAAAATACTTTTTGCAAGCGATTCACCTTGGGGTGAACAGAAAGCATTTGTTGAAACGCTTAAGAAGCTTGACATTTCAGAAGAAAACAGAAACAAAATTTTCCATGAAAATGCAAACCGTTTACTCGCTTTAAACCTTTAAAGCTTTGAAACATGAAATATTATAACAAATATATACGCAAATATCAAGTAAAACATTTTTTGCAGGAGATGAGAAATAATGACTCATATTCAGGCAAAACTTTTCGAAATGAAAGATGAGAAATATAAGCAATTCAATTCAAAGCTTATTCCGAATATCTCCCCTGATACACAAATCGGCGTAAGAATTCCCGATATCAGGCGGTTGACAAAAGAAATAAAGGGTACTGAAGAAGCAAAAGAATTTCTCAATGATTTGCCCCATGAATATTTTGAAGAAAATAATCTTCACGGATATCTGATTGAAACGGTAAAAGATTTTGATGAAGCGATAATTCTTACAGAAAAGTTTTTACCGTACATTGATAACTGGGCAACGTGCGATACCATAAGCCCTGTAATTTTCAGAAAAAACATCCCCGCTTTGTATGAAAAAATCAAAGCGTGGTTAAAGTCAGACAGCACTTACACAATCCGTTTTGCAGTTAACATGCTGATGAAGTTTTTTCTTGATGAAAATTTCACAGACGAAGTGCTTTTGCTTGTAGCAGAAATTGAAAGCAACGAATACTACGTCAACATGGTACGGGCATGGTTCTTTGCAACGGCAATGGCAAAACAGAGAGAAAAAACTCTTCCCTACATAAAAGGAAAAAAGCTTGATAAATGGACACATAACAAAACAATACAGAAATGTGTTGAAAGCTTCAGAATAACAAACGAAGACAAAAAAATTCTCAAGGAGATGAAATTATGAAAATGCAGATTGACAAAAGTTTAAAAAAATTCCCCGTTTTCATCGGAGTTATCGGAATCGTGCTTGCTCTTTCACTTTTAATATTAAGGCTTAATTTAGTTGCCATAATCAATGCAGCATACATAATGATAACAGCCGCTTTGATTTTCATAGGACTCGTTTCAAAGAAAAAGCTTTATGTTCCGTTTCTCGCAGGAGGCGGCATAAGCTTACTCGGTATTATTGCATACTTTGTTTTCTGTGGTGCAGACGCAGGTTTCGGTGCTTTCACATCAGGACTCAAAGGATTTATTTCACAGACGCATCCTTTGCTTACGGGCGACGGTAACTTCTTAACACGCTTTGCAGGTAACCTTCTTCTTGCGTTGCCGTTGATACTTATTTCAGTTTTAGTTATTCTTTGCGCTAAAAAGTCAAAGACGTTTTTATCTGTACTTTCAGGGTTTGTGCTTGTAATTTTTTCTGTTGCTTTTCTTCTTACAATGAATCTCCGTTCAAAGCCCAACACTGAACGTTTGTGGGAAGGTCACAACGACTACTTAAAAGGTATTGACAAGAACAAAACAAAGAAAAATTCACCCAACGTTCTTTTTATTATGATGGACGACCTGGGTTACGGCGATATTTCACTCAACGGCTCACTTATTGACACACCCAACATCGATTCAATCGGCAAAAATGGTGTTGAACTTTCAAACTTCTACTCAAGTTATTCTGTATGCTCGCCTGCACGTTTTGCGGCACTTACCGGCAGATATCCTTACAGAGGTCATGCAGATAACGTAATTTACCCCACCGTTAACACAATTTCTCCCTTTGCTGCAACAAGGCTATTCAATTCAGTTGAAATGGGCGCAAACGTTGACGGTATGCTGGGCGATGAAATCACTATTGCCGAAACATTCAAAGCATCAGGCTACACAACAGGTGCTTTCGGTAAATGGCATCTCGGCGACTACGGCGAATATCTGCCCACAAATCAGGGCTTTGATTATTTCTACGGAAGCCACCATGTAAACGATATGACACCTTTCTACCACGTTACGGAAGAAAACGGTGAATGGGAAATCGTACACGGCACAGATGAAATGAAGGACCAGAAAAATGCTACAAAATATATCCACGAAGAAATTACGGAATGGATTACAGACAAAGTGACAACTTCTGACGAGCCTTTCTTTGCGTATTATGCAACTCCATGGCCTCACGCACCTTTATTTGTCGGCGATGAATTCAACGGCAAAACAGGACTTGGTACATACGCTGACTGTGTGGCAGAGTTTGACTACTATCTGGGCGAGCTTTTCACAACGCTTGAAGATTTAGGTGTGCTTGATGATACGCTCATTATCTTCACAAGCGACAACGGTCCTGCTCTGCAGGGTTCAACAAATGAACTTCGCGGAGGTAAATATTTAGCTTATGAAGGCGGACAGAAAGTGCCATTCCTCATGCGTTGGGATAACTCAACAATATTTGAAAAGGGGTCAAGCTTTGATGAGCCTGCAACTGTAGTTGACTTATTCCCCACTCTTATTGAAATGTGCGGTATTACTTCAGACGGCAAAGAAAATTATCTTCCCTCTGACCGCGTAATCGACGGCACTTCCATGATGCCGATATTTAAAAACGGTACTCCCATTCACACAATCGATAACCCCATTCTTCACATGAAACGCGAAAAATTAAAGTCAATCCAGTATGCAGTTGATACTGATTCTGTTTTAAAAGAGCATCCTGATTATGACTTTGACGTGCTTAAAGACAACAGCTATGTACAGTTTAAATATTTCCGGAATATTCAGAATGACAACTCCGCTTTCTTTGATAAATTCCGCAAAAACTGGCTTCACATTCTTACGGACGACAGCGGCGAAAACTATAACAGAGCAGAAACTTACCCTGAAATAGCAGACGAAATGAACACACGCATGGATGAAATCATGGAAGGTTTCAAATCAAACAGACGAGGTATCAGATAATGCCTCCGCTTTCAATTATGATAAAGCCTGCATCAAGCCTTTGCAACCTTGACTGCAGATATTGCTTTTATCACGATGTTGCAGAAAACCGTGAAGAAAAAAATCTCGGTATCATGAAAAATGACACTGCTGAAAATTTAATAAAATCTGCACTTCAATTTGCTGACGGAGAAACTATAGCTTTTGCTTTTCAGGGTGGTGAGCCTTTGATTGCAGGCAAAGAATATTTTGAAAATTTTGTTTTGCTTGTTAATAAATACAACACAAAAAATTCTGAGATTTTCTATTCCGTACAGACAAACGGACTTCTTGTAAATGAGGAGTGGGCTGAATTCTTCACCGAGAATAAATTTCTCGTAGGATTAAGCCTTGACGGCGACAGAGAAGCCAACAAATACAGAGTTGACTTATCCGGTCAGAGCAGATTTTTCCAGACCCTGACTGCAGCAAAAACACTTGAAAAAGCAAAAACCGAATTCAACATTCTCTCTGTGCTTACAGGCGAAAACGCTAAAAGAATTGACACGATTTATTCTTACTTAAAATCAAAAGGGTTCAGATATCTGCAGTTTATCCCGTGTCTGCGACCTTTCGGAAGTCAGGAAGAATCACCTCTTTACATGACGGAAGAAGAATACGAATATTTTCTGATTCACGCTTTCAATGCATATGTCAAGGATTTTGTAAGAGGAGAATATGTAAGCATCAGGCAGTTTGATAATTACGTAAGACTTTATCTCGGCGATAAAGCTGAGCAATGCGGAATGTGCGGCCATTGCACCCATCAGTTTGTGTGCGAAGGCAACGGTAACATTTATCCCTGCGATTTTTACTGCACAGACAAGTGGCTGCTCGGCAACATTAATAATGTAAGTCTTGAAGTTATGGCACATTCAGAAAAAGCAAAAGATTTTATTATGGAAAGTCTTAATGTGCCTGAAGAGTGCAAAAAATGCCGGTATTTCCCTATTTGCCGTGCAGGCGGATGCAAGCGAAGCCGTGAAGACAGAAACTACTGCGCTTCTTATAAAGGCTTTTTCAAGGCTTGTCTGCCCTTATTCAGAATGTTCAGGAGATAAAACAATGATTAAACTTGATACAAGACTTAAAATGGCGGCTGAAGAAGTGCGTCACGGCAAAAAGGTTGCCGATATAGGAACTGACCACGCATATCTGCCCGCTTATCTTATAGAAAACGGAATTTGTCCGCGTGCAATCGCCGCTGATATCGGAAAAGGTCCCCTTGAAAATGCAAGAAAAGTCACTTCAACTTCAAAAGATTTAAGTGATAAAATTGAACTGCGTTTGTCTGACGGACTTAAAGAAATAAAGGAAGAGGAAGCTGATGATATCGTAATTGCAGGAATGGGCGGAATTTTAATTTCCGAAATTCTTACCGCTGCACCCTGGGTCAAGAACGAATCAAAAAGACTGATTCTTCAGCCGATGTCACACGCAGAGGACGTAAGGCAATATCTCTGCGAAAACGGTTTTGAAATTATAAAAGAAAAAGCCTGCACAGACGGCAAGCATAATTATATATTGATTGTTGCTGAATTCAGAAATAAAAAGAACGATAAAGACGAAGCGTTTTATTACAAAGGGCTTATTCAATATGATGAATCAGAAGAAGCAAAAAAATATCACAATTCCAGAATGACAAGCCTTATAAAAAAACGCGATGCACTTAAAACTGCAGGTCACGACGTTACAGAAATTGAAAAAATAATAAACGGATAAAAATAATGCCTGAAACACTCAATGAATGTTTCAGGCTTTTCTTTTTTTATTTTCTTTTCGGGCAGACTTTCATGCAGATTCCGCATACTGCACCTCTGCCGATATGCTTGAATTCCCTTTTCATAAATTCACTGCATTTTTCGGGATTTATGATTTCTTCGCGAGATGTGCCTTCCGTATAAATCTTGCCCGTCAACGCTTTTGCAGGGCAGGCATCAACGCATTTTGTGCAGCTGCCGCAAAGATTTTCTTTTATTGCTTCTCCCATATTTTCAAAAGGACAATTTGTAAGAAGCGTGCCGAGCCTTACGGCAGGACCGAAATCTTTATGTATAAACATATTGCTTTTGCCGATTGTACCGAGCCCCGACATACAAGCAACCATTCTTGATGAAATAAGACCTTTATAATTCCAACCGTCTTTGTTTATACTTTGTGATGCTCCGACGGGAATATACTTATATCCCGCATTCTGCAAAAACATTCCTGCCTGAAGAATCGCTCTGTCAAGAAATGCATTAACTGTTCTGTAATGGTGAAAATATGTATGAGTCGGCTCTGTGCTGATTTCGTCAATCACAGCTTCTGACAAACGGACAACAAAGCTTACGGCATATTCCATTCCGCTTACAGGTTCATTTAATTTTGCAAAGCCAACATCGCTGACTCCCAAAGACAAAATATAATTTTCCAAATTTTTCTGAAAATCCATTTTTACACCCGCATAAATTCAAATTACTTACACTAATATCTTACCTGAAAAAGACGAAAATATTTTCGAGGTGAAAGAAATGAGTGAAGAAGAATATTTAAAAGCACGCATAAGCGAGCTTGAAAAAAATGTCAATAAATTGCTGATATCGGAAAAACACCGAAGAAACCAGCAAATGGCTCTTCGGTATTATAAAAATCAACTTGAACGGCTTCAGAGTTATTCTGACTCGTAATCAACGCCGCAGACAACATTAAGTTTTACTCTCTGTGTTCCCACTCTCTCATAAACAATTTCATCATTTTCGGTTGAGGGTTCGAACGCAGATACATATAAAGTAAACTCATTTGTACCAAAATCAAGATACTGCGAAAGTCTTACATTACTTACATATCTTCCCGGTTCAATACCAAGAGAACGATATACCACTACGCCGTCTTCATCAACAATAGAACAAAGAAGAATATGTTTTCCTGTTGTAGGGTTGGAAATTGCCAGAGGCAGAAGTGAATCCTGCTTTTCAACCGTTACTGCAGTATTTGCATAGAATGAGAATTTTCTTGTGTTTCCTTTTGCATTTGTTTCTTCTATGAGCTTATGCTGCTGTTCATCTGAAATTGCAATAAGGCTCACTTCATCACTTGCAAATTTTCTTCCGCTGTAAATTGCAGGAGCGTATTCAGGCTTACCTATTCCCACAACAGAAAGCACTGCAATCAGTGCCGCAAGAGTAACAACAGCTACAATTGCAATAATTATATGAGTTTTTGTGATTTTTATTGATTTGAGTTTCTGCAAATCAATATTTTTAAAGTTAATTTCAGGAAGATTAATTTTAGCAGGCAGTTTTTTAATTTTTTCCTTTTTCTGCTTTTCAGTTTTTTCTTCCGGTTTTGATTCTTCTTTTTCTACTACAACCTCTTCAAGAATCAGTTTACCTTTCGTTTCTTCAGCATTATCGTTTTCAGGTTCAGCTGTTGCTTCTTCAGGTTCTGCAGTTTCTTCTTCAGGTTCAGCTGTTTCTTCCTCAGGTTCAGCTTTTTCTTCCTCAGGTTCTACTGTTTCTTCTTCAGGTTCAACTGTTTCTTCTTCAGGTTCAGCTGTTTCTTCCTCAGGTTCAGCTGTTTCTTCCTCAGGTTCAGCTATTGCCTCCTCAGTTTCAGCTGTTTCTTCTTCAGGTTCAGCTGTTGCTTCCTCAGGTTCAGCTGTTGCTTCCTCGGGTTCAGCTGTTGCTTCTTCGGGTTCAGCTGTTTCTTCTTCAGGTTCTGCAGTTTCTTCCTCAGGTTCAGCTGTTGCTTCCTCAGGTTCAGCTGTTGCTTCTTCAGGTTCAGCTGTTGCTTCCTCGGGTTCAGCTGTTTCTTCTTCGGGTTCAGCTGTTGCTTCCTCGGGTTCAACACTTACTTCTTCAGGCAGAATTTCTTCTGCAGTTTCTTCAACAGTATTTACCGCTTCATTCTTCTGACTTTCTGCTATTTCATCAGCAAGAGTTTTTGTTTCTGTTCTTTCGTTTCTTTTTGAAGCAACTGATTTTTCTTCAACCTTGATTTTTTCCTTCTTTAAGGGTTTTTCCTCTTTTTCGGGCTTTTCTTTTTTCGCCTTGTCACTCTTTAAGGCTTTCTCTTCTTTTTTCTTAAGCTTTTCTTCAAGCTTTCGTTTTTTTGCAAGAGCTTTTTCTTCTTTTTTATTTTCTTTTTCTTTAAGCTTTGCTTTGCGTTCAATTTCTTTTTGATTTTTCTCTGACTTTTTAGGAACTTTCTTTTCAACTACCTCGTTTTTATAGTTACTGTTTTTCTTTGCTTTTTTCTTGTTGTTTTTCTTTGACTTTGCCAAAAGAGTCACCTGCTTTCAATATTAGGAAAATGGACCGAATTGCTCGGTCCATTAAGTTTTATTTCCAAGGAAGTTTGTCTATACCCCATACCTGCGGGTATCTGTTAACCTGTACCATGTCGGATTCAACTGCAACTTTGATTACAATGCCGTCTGCAAGTTCACCTAAATCTATCGCATTGTTCGCTGTGATAAATCCGAGTGTCTTTTCTGCATCGCCGTCTGCATCAAGCTCATTTTTGTAATAATAACAATAGTCATTACCGCGGTTATCGTACCAATCGTCTGACACAGTATAAGGTACATTTGCAGGGTGCTGAGTTGAATTGCCGCCAATTGAATATTCATGCACCATTTTAACTCTTAAGTAACCTGCACCGTCACCCTTGTATTTTACATCAACACGGAATTTGCCGATGTAGTTGTCGTCTTCAGGGTTTGTGCTGAGAGTGATTAATCCGTCTTCGCCGACAAAAGTTTCTTCTGTGCCATCGAAATAACATACAGGCTCTGCCCGGAAGTTTGAAGCCAGAAAATCTTTTTTCTGCTTGTTTTCTTCAATTATATCCTGAATAAACCACGCAAGGGTTGAGCCTATAACAATTGTAAGAACAACTGACAAAATTACTGTTAATCTGAATTTTTTATTTTCAATAAATTTCTTTTTCAATTCTGTCACCTGCCAAAATTACTGTTGTTCTGTGGTTACTTCCACTGTAGTTTCTTCTGCTGACGTTGCTTCTGTGGTTGTTTCTTCAACAGTTGTTTTTTCTGTCAAAGCATCTTCCACTGCTTCGTCATCATCCTGCACTGCCATAATTCTGATATTACAGGGGAATGTGATATTTTTTATTTCTCCTGCATTCTGCCAATTAGCTTCTCCGCCTGCTGCAGTCTGCACTTTATCATATTCAACCCAGAAAACAATTCTTACTTTTGCTCTCTCACCGGGAGCAATAATTGTTTTATTAACATTTCCGTTAGTGTTTCTCAATGATTCATTATGATCATTAATTGCAGACTCAATAGCTGACGGCTCAGAATCAGCAGTTATTCCGAAAAGTGTTTCAAGTTCTTGCTTTAATGCACCTTTTGTAACTGTGGTGGAGGTTACCTCGCCTTCTTCTGCAGTTTCGGGAGCATTTTCAACTTTTTCAGCAAATGCAACATAACGAAGTCCGTTTGTAACTGATTCTTCATCTGGTGTTATATTTACAAGGATTCGGGCAGGTGCTTGACCTTTATTTATGAGAGTAACTTCCTTTACAATAGCAACTTCATCAAAGAGAAGCTCTTCTGTATCGCAAAGCTTTGTTGCACCTTTGAATTTAATAATATCATCATTTTCAAAAAGAGTCTGTTCTGCATCGACATCGAACATTGCAAATTCGAGTGTTGTGTTTGAACTCTGTTTTTTATAAAAATATGCACTTGTAGGTGAAAGAAGGCTGAAATATGAAAATACAAGAATCAACGATGCGATTAAAGATACATATTTAATTGTTCTTTTCTTCGCTGTGCTCATTTTTATCACCTCTCGTCTTATTTTTATAAACTTTGCCTGCCACAAAACCGATTACCATAACTGCCAACACTGAAATTGCAATAGCTGCAGCATAGTCAGTATTTGTAAGCCATAATGAAAGATAACCTAAAAGCGGTATTGAAAACCACACTTTACCTTTAATCTGGTCGGCAGTTGCACTTTCTGTATCAACAAGGCCTGTTTTATCGCCTGCTGTTTTTATTTCTTTTTTATCATAATCAATTGAAACGATTCTGTGAGTGTATGTTGTGCCGTCTTTTACTTTGAATTCAACTGTAACAATATCACCTTTTTGGAGCTTTTCAAAGGGTGTTTCTTTTACAAAAACAACATCACCTTTGCTGAGCTCAGGGTTCATACTGTTTGACGCAACAGAATAACCTCTTGCACCGCAGATTGAAACCACTGCTATAAGCAGCAACAATCCTGCCACTAAAACACAGAATGCATTTCTTAATATTCTTAAAATCTTATCCATTAGCTACTTCTTCTGCGGGTGTAAAATGTTCCCATTCTACTAAATCTGCCTGTTTTGCTTCAATGACAAATTCAAGGTTCAGTTCTTTACCCTGCAAGTCAATAGGAACATCACCGCTGATTTTGATTTTGCCATCTAAAGGAATTTCATTTTCAGCAGGATTTTCATAATCAACTGCTGCAACACCGTCTGTTGTTGTTTCTGTTGTTTCGCCGACCTCTGTGCCTGCTTCTGTTGTAGTTTCGGCAACAGTTGTGGTTTCAGTTGGCTTTCCTTCAGTTGCAGGAATTCGTCTGTTACCACCCGGGGCATAGTAAATGTAACCATCATCGCCTACTTCCCAGTTGCTATTTTCTGCGTTTACAAACTCAATCCATTTGAAAACCTCTGTTGAGCCGTCGTATGTACATTCAACGCTTACACGAAGCTCTGTATCGATTGTTGAATAGTTGGTAATTACAACCGCCTTTGCAAGCTCAAGCTCTTGGCCGGGAAGAACAAGAGCATCTTCATTTTTAAGCTTAAGGTCACCCTCAACAGAAAAGTCAAGGTCACCTGAGCTTAATTTCATACTCTTGTTTTCACCGCTGCCAAACCAGGTTTCTGTTGCGTGAAAGCCTACAAGACTGAATACTGCCGCAAGGGAAAGTATTACACAAAGTATTCTCTTTTTCATAGTTATCCCTTCTTTCGTTTTTTAGAGGCAGCATTTTCAACCTCAACTGCTATATACAAAACATAAACTAATACTAAAACTACTTTACCCCATGTTGTTGCCAACATCATTGGCAGAAAGCCAATTAAAGGCATTTTCTTTTCCACTCTGCCTACAACTGCATCGTAAGGAGTGTATCCCGGGTCTTCAACATTATTGTTATCACCTTTTGTTCTGAATGCTTTTTCAGACTCTTTGATTCTGACAACACGGTGCGAAAACCATTTTTCACTGCCTTCTCTTGTGAAAGTAAGCACATCGCCTACTTCAACGTCTTCAAAAGCAACCTCTTTAGTAAAAACAAGATCACCTTTTCTGATTGCGGGGTACATACTGTCCGACGTTACATAATAACCGTCGTAAGAAGTAACTTTCGGCAAAAGACCGATTGTGAGAAGAACTAAAGACAAAAGAATTATTACCGTTGTAAAGATATTACTTATTGTCTTCTTCGCCTTCATCTTCGTCACCACTACGTGCAATCATAATTATATCTTTCACTTCCAACGCCATAATTACAAGCATAGGAAGAATGACAATCAGGAAAAATGCAATTCTGTTTGTCTGCATAAAATTAACAGCTCTGCCCACAAAAGGAATTCTCAGCTGAACTTTACCGAGAATTCTGTCGCTTGTGACAGGTGTTTCGTCAGCTATCCGGTTATTATCGCCTTTTGTTTCGAACTTTTTCTGTCCGTTTTCTTCTGTTATATCTATAATTCGATGAGTTATCGGCTGACCGTTTAACTCTTCATCTGTTGAAATGAATGTAATTACATCTTTTACTTGCAATTCGTTTTCATTTGTTTTCTTAATTACTATTATGTCACCAACCTGATAAGCAGGCTCCATACTGCCTGTCATTACGGTCATAATACTGTAGCCCGCAATATTTACTCTTTTATTACCTGCTGCATCTTTCGGAGTTACCATTACGAGAGCAAGAAGCACAAGACAGATTATAAATATTATTGTTGCTAAAGCTGATGTTATTTTCTTAAATATTTTCATTGTTTAATCACTTTATTCTTAACTAATTATTTATGAACTACTTATTACTGCGTCTACATTTTCAATATTTACAGACATATTTCTTCCGTTTTCAACTGTTACGTTTTCATCTATTTTAAAAGAGAAATAAACTCTGTATGTGCCTGCTCGGGTTACTGTATATTCAAAAGTACTTTCTTGGTCGAGAGTTGTCTCGTCTGCTGCATATCTGCAGCTTGTATCTGTAGTTTCTTTTCCGGTTGACGTCATCAGAGAAATTCTGCGGTTTAATTTTACTTTTGATGTAAGATTACCTGTTACATTTGCGATGTCGTTTAAATCGAGTGTGATTTTATTTCCTACATTTGCATCTTTAAATTCTGCCATGTATGTATATTCCGCAGCCGGGAACATGTTTTCAAGACTAATCTCTCTGGTGTCAATCTTGACATATTGTTTTATGCTTTCAGGAGTTATTGCTATTTCGCCGGTTGCGTCTGCGCCGAAATAGATATTTGCGAATGTTGATGATTCGTTTTTAACATCAATTCTCTTAAGCTCTTCTACTGAACTTCTGTCCATAATTGCAAACCAGCAAAGAGTAGCCGCTACCAATGTTATTCCTGTGATGAGAACCATCGCAAGACTTTTGGCAGAGTTTTTTTCTTTTTTCTTAGCCATTTTACTTACCTCTCTTTGCTGAATTTTGTTTTCCTGCAGGGGAGAATTTTTATCTTCTCCCCTGCTTTAAGTTTTGCGTTTCTCTTTACCAGAGAATGTTTTTAACTGAGTTTACACCCCAGGGTCTGTCTGATTCGACAATTGTGAGTGTAAGTTCAACATCTGTTGCTGTGTTGCCATCTGCATCTTTTACATCGGGAAGTTTGATGTATGTGCCGTAAATGTTTTCTTCAACCTGAATGTTATCGCTTGAGATTTCCTGACCGCCAAGGGTTGCAGAAATCTCGTATTCATAACCGTCAGGTAACATTTCGCCTACATAGAAGCCATCAACTTCTTTTGCAATTGCAAGAGCATCGATATTTGTCTGTTTAACGTCGATTTCGTTTGTGAAATCGTTAAGAACCTGAACGTTGTCTGAACTTCCCTTAACCGCCACACTCTTGAAGAGTACGCCGAGAAGTTTATCTGTTACATCAAAGTTCGACGGATTTACGATTGTGTAAGAGATGTTAGCATTTCTTACAAGACCGGGATAAACTGTTCTCACTGCGCCATTTTCAAGGCTGAAGCTGATTCCGGGATCCATTTCTTCGTTAAACTTAGCAGTTTTGATTGTATAAACTTTGTCGCCTGAAACGATTGAGAAGTATCCGCCGTTTCCTTCTTCAGTTGCAGTAACTGCTGAACCTGAAGCCATGTTTATAAACTGCATTGATGTGTAGTAACCAATCTGACCGTAGGTTGAACCCAAGTAGAAGTTCATTGTTGCTGCGGCAAGAGCTGCAGTTGAACCATAACCTTCGTGAGATGTTTCAACACCTATGCCGATTGTATCTACAATTGTTACAGGTACGGGATAGTAACCGCCGTTTTCATCAACATACATAAACATATCATCGAATGTAAGGTTTTCACATTCTTTTGTTGATTTACCTGTGCCGATTACTTCATCTTCTTCACCAATGTTCTTATTAGTCTGCTTATCGTAGTAAGTTTCAGTAATTGCTGTTTCGTCAACGCAAGTACCAACTATGGGTTTCTTGCTCTGTGCAACGCCGCCGTAAAGAGCGTTTGCAAGTGTTGCGCCTTCAAGCATTTCGCCTACGATACCTGCTGTGTTACCTTCGCCTACGTTTGCAGTTGAAAGAACTTCACTGATTGTGGCAGACTGAGCTGAACCGATTACGCCACCTGCTACACCTGCAGAAGCAGTTACGTTACCTGTTGTAACGATACCGCTGATTGTTGCGTTTTCGTGAACAATACCTGCCAGGATACCTGTTGCGGGAGCACTGTATTCATCAGCTGTTGCAGTTGAAGTTACGTTTGCAGAAACTACACAGTTTGTAACAGTTGCATTCTTGATAATGTTTGCAAGAGCACCTGTGTACTCCTCACTACCTTCAATTGTTGCAGTAAGAGCAACGTTATTGACTACTGCACCGTCTTCGATTGTACCGAAGAGACCGCCATGACCTTCTGTTGAATTGAAGTTCTGGATTGCGTACTGGTGAGTATCTTCTGCATTTTCAGGAAGGTCATTGAGATGTGCTGTGAAGTGGTGAATCTGGAAGTCCTTAACTTCACTCATATCAATGTCATTACCGAGTACGAAGTAGAGATCGCTTTCTGTACCGTAGTAATGGAGTGATGTAAGAGAATCTGCGTTACTGATTACGTAAGGCTTATCTTTTGTACCTGCACCGTCTGAGAAGTTGGGGTTAAGCTGACGTAATGCCGCATTGCTTACCGCAACATCGATGTAAAGTGTGGGCTGAATTTCCATACCACGTGAAAGTTTAATCACGTTATTATTTCTTACTCTGATTGTTTCCGCACCTGCAGTATTATTAGTTGTCAATACATCAGTTGCGTTGTTGATACCAACAATATTCTGACCTGATACAGGCTCAAACTGAATACCGTCAACTTTACTTACAGTTGAATTGAGCACCGCACCGTGAAGTGAAGAATCTGATGAGTTAGGTGCAAGTCTGTCTGCATACTGGCTCTGACCGGTTTTGATTGTCATTGATGAAATCTGTGAGTAAGCCTTGATTACATCATAGTTTCTGATAACAACCTTGTCTTCAAGGTAAATTGCATACTGAAGTTTAAGGTTTTCAACGGGAACAATAATATTTCCGTTTTCATCAGTTACGTTGTCACTTCCGTCTGCGAAGTAAACGTTACCGTCTGAACATCTGTATTTTCTTACAGATACTGTTTCTGCTTCTTCACCCTCACCTTCAACAACTGTTTCTGTGAAGATTGTGTAAGTAACAACTTTATCTGTTACAGAAGTATCAACATAGATAAGGTTACCGTCTGAATCAACAACCTGATGATTTTCAGCATTCAGGATTGATGTAAGCTGAGGAAGTGTAAGTTTATCTGCATCACCTGCAACGAAAATGCCTTCAGGGTTATTCGTTGCATCATACTTCATAGCATCGGGCATATGCTGCATACTCATAATGCTTGAAAGTGATGCTGAATACTTATAGCTGTTTGCTGATTTTTCACCTGCAAGTGATTTATCAACATAAACGCTTGAAAGTTTGTTCATAGTTGCGGGTACTGTACCGAAGAGGATTGAATCCTGTGCTCCGTTAAAGTATCCAAGAAGACCTGCCGCATAAGAATTTGTTACGGGCTCTGCATCTGTTGTGTTAGTGATTTCACCAACAAGTGAACCGACTGTAAGTGTATCTGCAGGAGCGTTAGCAAATGAAATTGCTGACCTTGTGTATACACCGTCCATTGTGCCTTTGTTGATTGCTGCAAAACCTGAAACATGGTTTACAACCGCATTTTCAGCGGCAAGAACATTTACGTCTGCCATTGAGAATGAATCTTCAACTGTTTTATTGTTGCTTACAACAAATGCACCGATTTTATCTACATTCGCACCTGCTGATGTATCAAGTGTGCCTGCAGTACCTGAGTTTTTGATTGTACCGTTATTGGTAACTGCCATTACACCGACATTTTCTTTAGCACCCTTGATTGTAGCATCTACCATACAACCATCGATTGTGCCTGTATTTGTTGCTACAAGACCTGCTGCATTAGAAATATCTGCAGTACCATCGCCTATTGTTGCTTTAACGTATACATCCTGAAGAGTACCGTTATTAACTTTGACGATTGCTGAATTATTTCCTGTGAATGTAAAGTTTTCAAAGATTACGTTACTGATTATTGAATTTTCATCAATTGTATCGAAGTAATAACCTGTTGTGCTTACATTCTTGATTGAGTAGCTATTACCCTTGAGCATAAAGCCCTGATAATTGAAGGTCTTATTCTCAGTTGTTGAGTTACCCTCTGCATCTGAAACAGTTACTTCATAAGTGTAAGAAGCAGGAGCAATGGGAATGGGACGTACAGTATTGTCAACTTCGATATGTGACATAAGCTGATAGTGTACTTTGCCTTCTATCTGCTCGTTACCGGTGCCGAGCGGTGTTGCCCACTGGTCATAGAAGCCTGTGTAAGCTTCTTTTGCTGCTGCAAGTTCGTCAGCAGTCATATTCATATGATCAAGGTCTGCTTCGTTACCGATAAGATAGGGCTGTTCAGATGTACCCTTCATGTCTGCGCAGAGACGGCTGTAAACACGTGTTGCATACTGTTCATAACCCTTAACCTGTGCCACAACGTCAACATATTCACGAGTGTTACGTGTTCTCCTGATAGCAGCATGGTTACCTGAAAGTGTTGCACCTGCCCAGTCAAGCTGGTATACATGTTCCTCAAGGTTTTCATCTGTATACTTGAACTCTGACGGAACTGTAAGAGCCTGAGTGATACCTGCACCTGTTTTTGCTGAAACGTCATCATATGCAACGTTTACGCAAACAACAGAAAGGATTGAGTTAGTCATAATATAGTTATCTGAATCTTCTGCAAGAAGTGTTTTCAGATAAGGATAAGCATTTGGTGTGAAGCCCCAATAATCAGAGAAGGTTGTGTTTGCAGGTTTCTTACCGCTTGTGAGTTCAAGTGTTGTAAGACCTCTTGCTTCCTGATTATTTGTCTGGCCGCCGATTGATGTAAGTGTGGGGTCAGTATTGGTCCAGCTATCGTAGTAACAGTATCTTACTGTTGCACCTGAATTCATCTTAGTACCGACTGTACCGCCTTTTCCGAAGTAGCAGTTATCCGGGTTATTAGTTGAATCAATTGATGCGTAAGCAGGAGCTACTGAACCTGAAGAATAAACGTCTTCTACATTACCGAGTGCCACACCTGCAACACCGCCGATACCTACACCGTAGCTTGCACCTGAGTTTCTTGCGATAATATCACCGAATGTTGCATTAACTGCAGCTGAAGAATATGCATGAGCAATTCCCTCACGGTTGATACCGCTGAAACCACCAACACCAACGATTGCAGTTGATGTATATGGTCTGATTGCTGAAGTGCTGTTTTCAGTACCGAATTTAACGTTACCGCCGCTGAAGCATTCTGTGATTACGTCGCCTGTTATATCAGCCTGTGAAACGGGGTCTTTCATTTCTTTCACAACACCGACAAAACCGCCGATACCCAGGTCACCGTTAATGAATGCGTTATTGCCTGAAGTGAATTTCTTAACTTCAACGTTACCTGATGCGAAAGACTGGTTTACAGTACCGTTTGACATGATACCTATAAGACCGCCAACACCGAATACTCTCTCATTATTCTGGGTGTTATAAATATTATCACAAACAACATTACCTGTTGCGTAACAAGATTCTACTGTTGCTGCTGAATCACCTATAAGACCGCCTACAGCATCTTTAGAGCCTGAAACAAGCACTGATGAACTACAACTCCTGATTACAGTTGTGGGATAATCAACTTTACCGATAAGACCGCCCACATAAGAGCCGTTACCTGTTACTGAGCCTTTGACTGTATCGGGAAGAATGTTACCCTTTTCGTCATATTCGGCATAACCGATTACGTGACAGTTTTCAATAACAATATCTTCACTGCCCATAACGTGACCGACAAGTGCACCTACGTAGTTACCGCCTGTCTGCTGACCGCCTGAAGTTGTGCCTGTTGCCACAACTGTGGGGGTTTCAAGAGTAAGGTTCTTCACGCAGGGGTCATAGGGGCTGTTCCAGTTTTTAGAAACCATTGCAAACATACCAACATAATCTTCGCCGTTCTGTGCAATCTTAAGGTTTTTGATTGTGTGACCTGAACCATCAAACTGACCTGTATAACCGCCGTTAGCTATTGCATCAAGGCCGATAGGAGTGAACAATGTTTCGTTGTCGCCACAATCGATATCAGTAATAAGCTTGTAGTTGAAAGTAGAGCCATAATATTTGGAGAACTTAGTACCCTCTTCAAGCTCATATTCTGCTTTACCGAGAGCGTAGAGCTGACGCTGTGTTGCGATACAGTAAGTTGTTCCCTGGCTGAGAGCAAGCTTAATATCTCTCTGTACATCCACACCGTTGATTTTTGCAGTTGCAAAGATTATAGGAGTCTGTGCATTATAATATGCTTCTTTGTTTGAGAATACACCGCCTGAAGCAGCACCTGCATTGACAAATGTATTCTTTGTGGGTGTAGTGTCAAAGCCTCCTCTTTCTGCAATGCCTTTTGTTGTATCAAAGATGTTTCTGTAAACTGTTGTTTTGCCTGTTTCTGCATCGTCACCGAAGAGAAGGTCAACATTTTTATTGTCTGTTACAATTGTTTCTGTTGTCTTTGTACCGTCTTCGCCTTCAACTTCTACCTCCTGTGATGTACGGTTACCGTAAAGAGCTGTGTCGAAGCCTTCGGGATATGCAACTGTATCTGTTGTATCAAAGATTGATGAAGAATAAGTTACCTTATTTCCGTCAACATTTGTAAGAAGTGTTACGGGATATACAAGTCCCTGACCGTAAGCAACTTTAGTGATGTCGTTTTCTTCTTCAGTTTCACTTGTCTGGATGGGAGCTGACAAGAATTTAGCGTAAGCATCTGAATAGGGGTCAACCTTTGTTTCAGTATTTGTTACGTTATAATTTTCATCATAAGTTGTAACAGTAATTTCTGAAACTGCGGGCACAGGATAATGTCCTGCAATTGATGTCCATCCCTCACCCATTGAAACATTGATAAGTTCTGATGTAGGCTTACCTGTGATTTTTGCCAAGTTCGCCTGACCTGCTTCGTCCACGTCTGTATTCACTTTAAGAAGTGCACTATCGTAGTAAAGGTTTGACATTGTAATTGTACCTGTACCAAGAGTTGTTGAAGAAGCAACTGCAGTAGGAATCTTCACAAATTTATCGTTTTCCATCGCAACATTCTGACCTGCATCGATACAGTCAGACATTGTCATGATAAATTTAAGATAGTTATTACCGCCTACGATACCGTTACCACTTGAGGTTGTACCTGTGAAGAGACAGTTGTCAATCACAAGGTCTGTTGAGTTTTCAAGGAAAGCTACAATACCTGCTGCATTTGAGCGGTCAACTGTTGCAGAACTTGCTGACGCGTAGATACTGCCTGATGCGAAGCAACCTGAAATTGTTGAATTAAAGTTTACTGCATCATTTACATAACCTACGATACCGCCTGCGTATGGTTCAACTTCACTATTAACTGCGTTTACATCAGACTGAGTAAAGCAGTTGATGATTCTTGAACTTGTGAAGTGACCTGCAATACCGCCTACATTCTGTTTACCTGTTACAGTACCTACTGTTACTGAACAGTTTTCAATAATACCATTTTCGATTCTACCTGCGATACCGCCTACATTCTCGCCACCGAGAATACCATTCACCTTCTGGTCGGGAGCCATAAGCTCAACGTGGAGGTTTTTGATTTTAGGAATAAGTTCGCCGTTACGTTTGATAACACCAAATACGCCGATGTCGTTTTCGTTACCACGGTCTGATTTAACACCTTTAATCTTATAACCCTGACCGTCATATACACCGTCGAAAGGTGCTGTATCAGTACCGATAGGAGCATAGAATTTTTTACCGTTGTTATGGATAAACTTGTCTGTATCTGTACCTGTTTCAGCATAAGAATTTGAAAGGTCGATATCGTTAATCTGTCTGAAATGGTAGTTACCTACTGTAAGGTAAGCTACAACACGAAGCTGTGTAGGTGTGCTGATAAGGAAGGGATTTTCTTCAGAACCGTCACCTTCAATTTCAACAGAAATAATCTGTGCAGTTGTTTTAAGACCACAGTTATATTCCGCAACGAGCATTTCTGCACCGTAATCTGTAGGTTTAACTACAAGTTCAAACTCGCCGATATTTTCTGTCTGTGAAGGTGTACCTACAAGTTCAATACAGCTTATTGGGTTGCCATCTGCATCTTTTGCAGTTTCCATAAGGCTGAAGCCACCTGCTGCAACTGCATTACGCCTGTTATTTTCACTGCCGTAAGGAAGTGAAGCAAATTCTTCGTTAAGTCTTGCATAAAGTATTGTTTCAGAACCCTTAGATTTTGTAATCGCAACTTTGTTCCAACCTGACTTGAATTCATCAGCGATTTCAAGGTTGTTAACATTGATATCTGTAAATCCGTTCTCAACCTGTGCAAGATAACTGTCAAGAGGACCTTTAGTGTCCCATGTTTCTGTTGCGAAGAACGGGATGTTATCTGGATATGTTGAATAGTAGTTATTCTGGAACATTGTTGAGAAGTTTTTTTCTTGGAACATTCCTTCAGCATATCCTGCAATAAACTTACCTCTTCTGTGAACTGACTTGAGTGTAACGTTGTTTGAATGACCGTCAATACATTCAAGTTCAGCACTGATAACACCGTTTTTGAAGAGTTCGTGGGTGATTTCGTTTGAAGCAAAGTTTTCACCAAATCCGCCGATTACGCCGCCGACGAATGTCGTCATTGCTTTACCTGTAATCTTACCGCCTGCAACGCAACCGTCAAATGTAAGAATTGCGGGAGCGTTATTGATGTAAGCCACAAGCGAAGCTGCACGGACTGTACCGTCATTGCCTGCTTCATGTGCATTTACTGTTGCGTAAGATTCAACATCGATAAATTCGAGTGAAAGAACATTTTCATCAACGTCAGCCACTGCCCCGGCACTATGTGAAATACCACCCGATGCAGCTACTGATGAAAGCTTTGTTGTGTTATTTACATAACAGTTGTTAAGTTCAACATCTGTTTTTGCTCTTGCGAAGCCTAAGAGACCTGCACCGCGAGCTGTTCTTGTGCCGTCTTTAGATATTGCAGTTACATCAGCACCTGAAACTCTTATATCTTTGAGAGTAAGTTCATGAGTAATGTTCACGTCTTCTGCAATGTTTGTTTTGTAAACTGCACCGACTGCGCCACCTGCTACAAGAGCACGTACTGTAACATTTTCAACTGCGTTAAGATAAATCGGGTTGCCGTCTGCATCTGTTTCAGTTGATTCAGGGCCTGTAATAGTGCCATGTGCCTGAGCAACGATACCGCCTGCGATGTCTTCGTAACTGTCGCTACCCTCATAGTTACCTTCTGCATCAACTGAGCCTGAAGTTACAGTTGTGTTTTTAACTACGGGTGAAGTTACTTGCGCAGTATCTTCAATAACTGTGCCGATTGCACCGCCTGCTGAGCCTTTTTCAGCCTCAACAGTGCCACCGATTACTGTAATTTTATCAGCAACTGATGCACCTGTTACTGTACCGATTGCACCGCCTACGTTGCCAAGCTTGGAAGTTGCAACCGAATTTTCAACCTTAACATTAGAAACTGTTGCACCGTCTGCGAGTTCACCGATTGCAACACCTGTACCCTTATCACATTCACCGCTGTTTACTGAGCAGTTAACAAATGTAAGGTCTTTGATGTTAGGAATTACATTGCCATCTACATCGGTTTTTGCGCCTGAAACTTTGCTGAAGATACCAACGGGAGATTCGGCACTTTCGATTGTTACATCGAAGCCTGTGATTGAATGATTACCACCGTCATAAGTACCTGTAAAGTTGGGAATAAGCTGTGCAAGACTTGTTGCAGGATATTTTGTCTTATCTGATAAGTCAAGGTCTGCTGTCTGAATAAATGAATATGAGGGAAGAACCTTAACGATATGATAGAAGATATCCTCATTTGAAACCTGAATCGGGTTTTCTGCTGTACCCTCACCTTCAAAGTTAACACCGCAGATTACGGGAATACCAATCTGAAGTCCGTTTGTATAAGTAAATACAAGGTCTGCAGTATTGAACTGTTGAACATAAATTCGATAAGGATATTTTTCTGTATTAAGTCCTATATCTATATCAGACTGTGATGGAGGACCTACATAGAAAATTTCTTGATTCGATGACTGAACACCGTCTTCAACAAGAGTAAAGTCTTTACCTGCAATTGAGAATCCGAAAGGTGTACCTGAGCCTTCGTTTGCAGCAAGAAGCTCTTTGAATTCTGCAGAGAAACTGTAAACTGTATCACCGAACCACTGGTATGATGCAGTCGGATCAGTTGCTACGAAACCGTCTGTCACGACGCTGACAGGAAGTTCCACTACACCATCGTCAGTTTCAAAGTTATAAACTACCTTGTTTACGTCGTAAATTGTATCAAAGAATACACCGTGAACGGGTTCCTGATATGCTTTAATTACTGAAAGACCGTAAAGATCATAAGTACCTGCAGTATAAGATGAATAGAAAATCTTATCGAATGGTTTAACTGCGTATTCAACAACGTTACCGTTTGAATCCTGTTCAGGGAACGGAGATTTCTTATTCGTTTCTGTTTCTGTAACAGAATCACTACTATCGGTATTACCTTCGATTGAACCGATAATAACACCGAAACGCTCAGTTGCTGCTGAAAGAGGAGTAATTCTTGCAGATACGATACAATCAGATATGATAGACTCTGTAAGCTCGTTGAGTTTGCCCTGATATACAGCAAATTCGCCGACTATACCACCAACGTTGAATGTACCTGAAATTTCACCGCCTGCAGTTGTGTTTTTAATCTGTATCTGAGGAGCATTTGTATCCTCATTCATAGCAAGTGCATTTGAATCAATAACACCGATTACTGCACCTGCACCTGTTTTATTCTTAGTTGAGGGATGAATAGTAAGTGTATTGGTTGTGGGAGCATTAAGCTGATTTACTTTGGCAAGTGTAGAACAATCAGAAATTATAAGGCATGTTTCTGTCTGAAGCTGACCTTTACCTCTGTTTGATGCACGGCCGACAATACCGCCTGCACAATAGCCTGATGTTACTGTTGTATTGCCATCTGTTGTACAATCTGTGATGTAATAGTGGTAACTGTCACATGACTGACCGAGAATACCGCCTGCAATACCGTTGGGGCCTGCGTTAGCATCAGCTCTTACTGTATCCGTAACTTCGATGATTGTGCTTGTTACGTCAGCATCTTCAATAGTAAGGTCGCATCCGCCTAATGCAAGGTTAGTAACATTACCTGAACCTACAACACCGCCAACAACTGTACCAAGAACTGATACGTTATTGACTTTTACGCGTGTTGCGGGAGTAGCAACGTTACCCTCGTCATCCTTGACTTCAGCTGAACCTTTGATAACGCCTGAATACTGTCCGGCAATACCACCGGCGATAGAAACGCCTGATGTTGCAAGGTTAGTTACGTCAGTATTTTCAACAACAGCGTTAGTGATTGAACAGCCTGTTGTGTCTGCTGATGAACCGACAATACCGCCTACGCAATACTGACCTTTGACAACTGCACGGTTTTCGTTATCCGTGCCGACAACCTGAACATCTGTCATAACAACATTGTTGCCTGCCTGACCGACAATACCGCCTACTGCACCTGCCCTGCCACCGAATGAACCTTCGATTGCAACTGAAGATGCACCTGAAACTTTAACATTCTGGATAATAGTATCATTAGCCACACCGACCAATGCACCTGATCTTGTGCCGAGGAAGCCGTTAGTTGAGCCCGGTACTGAAAGAATATTTACATTCTCAAGTTCAACATTATAAATTTCAGCACCTGCTGCTGTGTAACCAAAGAGACCGAGTGCGTCTGAATATTCTACTGTTGGATTACCATCAGCATCCGTTACCGTATATGCATCGTTATATGCATAGTCAGCATTCTGTTTCGGGTCGTTTATAAGCAGATTGCTGATTTTCATCTGCTCATCATGATATGTTGTGATTTTACCTTTGAAGGGTTCATCCACCGTACCGATAGGAGCAAAAGATTTGTTTTCTGTTGCAAGTTCTTCTGTCATATCGATATCGTTCATTATGCAGTAATATGCTTCATAATAGAACTCAGGATTATCCTTGTAATCATCTTTAGAAGAGGGATTATCGTGATGCTGTTTGATAGCAAGAAGGTCTTCAGCTGTGTAGATGAGGAAGGCGTTATATTCTGTACCGTCACCGTCAAATGCATGTTCACCGTTTACAACAACGTTGAAGCCTACATCAAACTTAACAGTTTCACCGTTGATGATACCTGTGTAAGTTGTTTTGACAGTTGCGTTACATTTTTTATCAAATGTCTGGATACTTACGTCTGTAAGTTTATTATATGTTGCGTTTGCTGTACCTGTAGCAGTTGAACAACCAACAAGGATTTTTGATGAGTTTGCAGTTGTTGAGAAAGGACTTGTTGCAGGTGTGGTAAACGCATTACCGTCTGTACCTGTAAGTTCAGGTAAATTGCCTACTGCAAAACGCGGAACTGTTGTTGCAGCAAGGTTTGCAACTCTTGTTGAACAAGTCACACCGCCATATTTGTATGAAACAGTTGTACCTGCATTTTCGTATGAACTACTACCTACATACAGGTTTGTATGCAACTGAACAGTATTTGATGTGCCCATCATACCGTCATAGTAGCCTACAACACCGTTTGCAAAGTGAGCAAGGAAACGCTTACCTGCTGTTGTGGTATTGGGAGCAGAAGTTGTAAAGTCAACTGTAATACCTCTTGTCTGGTCGGCACCTTTGTTCATATCATAGCCGCCTGAAGTTTCTTCGATATTACCGAAGAGAGCTTCACGGGTATTGAGTGATGAGTAAACAACGTTTTCTGCCAGAACAGACGAATTGTTCTTAGCCTGATAACCTACATTACCGATTATAAGACCTTTTACAACTGCAAGGTTACCGCTTGTAAACTTAGTTGTTACATAACAGTCTTTTACAAGTTTGTTTACGCCTGTGTGAGCATTACCATTGTTCATACCAATGATACCGCCAAGGTTAGAATTACCTTTTACAGTACCCTGTGAAAGACAGCCTGTAATAAGAATACCGGATGTCCCCTGACCTGACTGAAGTCTGCCGACGATTCCGCCTGCTGCATCAGAAATTGAACCTTTTTTACCTGTTGTTTCAATTGTTGCAAGGTTAGTACATCCTGAAACTGTAAGGTTTCTGTTTGAGAACTGCTGAACGTTACCTACGATACCGCCTGCAACGGCAGCTTTGACAGCACTTATTTCTTTATCGTTTGAATCTTTAAGCGGTAAAACCTTACACCCTGTTACAACCTTATCGCCATAGCAGGAAGAAGTAGCATAAGCACTTACCTGAGCAAGGATGCCGCCTGCAATATCAGGAGCAACAATCTCTGAATTTGTTACTGTACATCCTGAAATTGTTGATGTTGTACCCGCTTCATTGATAAGACGGCTTACAACACCTGAAGCACACTCACCGTCTACTTTACAATCTGTTACAGTACAGTTTTCAACTGTTGAGCCGCCGAAAGCACCTGCTACAGCACCGAGAGATGCATAAGTAAATCCGTTTGAGGCTGTTGAAGTAAGTGTTGTGCCTGTAACTTCACAAGAAGAAATTTTGTTGTGAGTGTCAGGAGCGTAACCTACAACACCACCGATACCGTAAGCTTTTGCTGAAAGTGTACAGCCTGTTACCTTACAACCTGTAATCTCAGCGTAGCATCCTTCAGTACTGTTCATTGATGTACCGCCGATGATACCGCCGATGTAAGCGTGCTCTTTAACATTCTTTGTGGATGTTATTTCTGTATTTTCAACAGTACAGTTTGTAATCTGA
>JAGBHV010000046.1 GCA_017935325.1 Clostridia bacterium | reverse complement strand
GGCCCTGCCCTACGAGTGTTAAAATTAAATTGAGATTTCGTAGGGGTCGGCGTCCTCGACGACCCGTTAAATTATGCGTAATTTTCAGGCGGACGCCCAATGGGCGCCCCTACGATGTTAAAATTAATTGTGCGATAAATTATAATTTTCAGTTTACAATGTTTTTCGTTAGTGATATAATTAAAAAGAATCGGAGGGATTTGTTATGAAAAAAGTTATTTCTGTTTTACTTACCCTTGTTCTTTTGTTTACTATTTGTGTTTTTGAAACATCAGCAGAAGACGAAATTACCGACTATCCCATTATTATTGTACCCGGATACAGTGCATCAATGCTTAAATATGTTGATGAAAACGGCAATGAGCAGAATGTCTGGGGTATCAGCGGTGAAATGATACTTGAACTGCTTGAAAATCAGTTGAAACATATCGGCAAAGATACAAACAAGGAAGAACTTGCCGATGCGGTTGAGGCTGACCTTACAGACTGGCTTGAAATGCTCAAAGTCAAAGATGACGGTACAAGCCTTTATCCCATTGAAAACTATTTTACAACAGCTGAAGAATGCTGTTCTGCAAATCTGATGAAAGTTTATACCAACGGCGAAGTAAGGCACGAGGTTGAAATTCAGGCATTGCTTGCTGAATATGTTGGCTATGAAAACATTTTCAATTTCATGAATGACTTCCGTTTAGGCGCTGAAGACTGTGCAGGCAGACTTGATAAATTCATTCAGTCAGTCAAAGAATACACAGGCAAAGACAAAGTTAATATTTATTCTCTCAGCCACGGCGGTCAGGTAACGGCAACATATCTCTCTTTGTACGGCTATAAGCAGGATGTAGACAATGCTGTAATGGTTGTTCCTGCAATAGGCGGTGCAGGAATTGCGTATGATATGCTTACAGAACGGTTATCTTTCCGTGAAGAAGATATTCTCACATTCATTCAGCATGGCTTTATGTGGGAAGATGATTATGATTGGCTTCTCAAGGCACAGAAATTAGGTTTTCTTGATGACCTTGTAAACGATGTCCTGATTCCTCTTATCCGCGAATATCTGGGAAACTGGGGAAGCTTGTGGGATTTTATTCCGACGGAATATTATGAAGATGCAAAGAAACAGCTTCTTGACCCTGAAAAACAAGCAGGTCTCATTGAAATCAGTGACAGATTCCATTATGAAATACTTGCAAATATGTCGCAGAGTCTCCGCGATTGTCAGGAAAAATACGGCATGAACCTTACAATTGTAGCAGGTGCCGATATTCCGATTATCACAGGTCTTAATGAAAGTTCAGATGCCATTATTACACTCAATTCTTCCACAGGTGCTACCTGCACACCTTACGGTGAGCGTTTTGCTGACGGATACACACAGGTAAATCCCTGCGACGGAAAAAACAAAGTAGCTCCCAATATGACCTGCGATTTGTCAACCGCATATCTTCCTGATGATACATGGGTTGTCAGCGGACTTTACCACGGAATGGTAAATATGGACGATTTCACAAGAGAAATTGTTATTAAAAACACAGTTATGGATAAATACAATGACGTATATACCAGTCCTGACTATCCCCAATTCCACGCAACATCAAACCCGTCTCATGCAGTTTTTGCGGAGTTTGACAACTCCGTTGAAGGCTTTGCAGACAAGAACGACACAAAGTTCATAATCAAAAATGTATGCCGAGAAGATTCCGTTAAGATTCTTGCAGTAAGCTTTGGCGGCTGCGATATAAAAGTAAATGTTAACGGTGCTGATTATTTAAAGCCGGGTGAAAGTGCAGAGTTCGAAATTGAAGGAACTCTTCCCGAGGTCGGTAAAAAACTCATCACAGCCACAGTTACATACATATCAAAAGGTTCTGTAACACCCTTTGGCCAGCGTACATTCAGTTACACCCTCAACAACGGAGAAGCTGTTGAATATGTGGGAGAAAATGCACTTCTCAACACACCGCAAGGCGAAAAGAATGTAATTGAATCAATCGTAAATCCAACCGTTAAAACATTGGCACAGTTCATAAGAATATTCATTGATATTTTCGCATACTGGATTCAGACAGCGTTTGTGCAATAGTTTATAATAATTGACAACGTGTTTTAATGAGTGTTCTGTCTTTGTTCCATCTTTTTCCAATTGATGAAGCCGTAAAGGTCATTGAATAAAAACATTACAAAGCAGGCAACCATTGAAACAGAGCTTATATTTTGTGTTGACGATATTATCCAGAGAACGATAAGCACAAGGTCGTTTGCTGCATATCCTAAAGCATAATAAGGGCTTCGCATTGCGGTAAGGTATGATGCAAGGAAGCTTGTTGCAATTGAAACGGTGCTGAAAAACAAACTTGCATTGCCGAGTTTTTTTAGAATGAAATAAAAAATAATTGTTGTAACTGCAGTAAGCGTAAGCATTACTGCAGTTTGCTTTTTTGTCATGCGGTTGATTTCAACTTCGTTTGTGTCTTTGAACTGGTGACGAATCCACGAAATAAGAGCAACAATTGCCATAGGGGTCGTCATGCCGAGGTACGTTATCATTTCCCCGTAATATTTTACCTTCATAGAAATGATTCCGTAAAAAACGGAAAAAATGATTATAAGAATCTGCCCGATTGCATGACCTTTTGCAAGAAAAATCAAAGAAGTAACGCCGATTAAAGAGGCAATGAGTGTTAAATAATCAGTGCTTTTAAAAGCAAAAAACGAGCCTGTTACCACAATTACTGATACAATCCACAAACATTTTTCAAATTTCGTCAGTTTCATATTTTCCTCCAAAAAAATAAGCACTCAAAACATATCTTCAAAGACCTAATGATATGTTTTAAGTGCAAAAATTGCAACTACCCGGTGGCAGCAAATTATTATTTTTTTATATTCTATCATGTTTCATAGGCTTTGTCAATTAATATGTTTATTGACTTTGGAAAATTTGTGTGATATCATATTTTCTCGGAAAGCGGTGAGAAAATGAAAATTAAAGGCGCAATTTTTGATGTTGACGGAACGCTTCTTGATTCAATGTATACGTGGCGTTTCAGAGGTGAATTGTATCTTAAAAGGCTGGGGATTACTGCACGTGAGGGTTTGCAGTATGATGTAAGACGTCTGGGCTTTCTTGAAGCTCCGAAAATGATTAAAGAAGAATATAATCTGAAAGAATCTTACGAAGAAATTCTTGACGGAATGATGCAGGTCGTAAGAGATTATTATATCGAAGAAGCAACCGTTAAAAAAGGTACAATTGAATTTCTGGATGAGCTTAAAAGGAACGATGTCAGAATGTGCATTGCTACTGCAACAGATTATGACATGGTAGTTCCCGGATTGAAAAGATGCGGAATTTTCGATTATTTTGATGACGTATTTACCTGCGGCGGATTGAAAACCAACAAAACAAAGCCGTATATTTTTGAAAAGGCAATGGAAAGCCTGGGTACATCGAAAGAAGATACCGTGATCTTTGAAGATGCGCTTTATGCAGTGAAAACTGCAAAAAAAGCTGATTTTTTTGTGACGGGTATATTTGATGAGCAGGAGCACGAGCAGGAAGAATTCAGAAAGCTTTGTGATATTTTTGTTTATGATTTGCGAGATTCACTAAAATTTTTGCTTTGATTTTTAAAAATTATTTACAAAATAACGTTGCAATATGTTTTATATAGTAGTATAATACTTAGTTGTGAAAAGACTTAAAATTGTCCAAAAGGAGTTGTTCGTATGAGCAGAATGATAGGCACAGTTTCAAGAGGCGTCAGAGCCCCCATCATTAAAAACGGTGATGACATTGTTGAGATAGTAACATCTTCAGTGCTTGAAGCATCAGAGGATGCAGGTTTCAGCTTTAACGACCGCGATATCGTTGCTATGACAGAAGCTATTGTTGCACGTGCGCAGGGTAACTATGCTTCAGTTGAAGATATCGCTTCAGACGTAAAAGCAAAATTCGGCGGTGAAACAGTGGGTGTTATTTTCCCCATTCTCAGCCGTAACCGTTTCGCAATCTGCCTTCGCGGTATTGCAAAAGGCGCAAAGAAAGTTGTTCTTATGCTTTCTTATCCCTCTGATGAAGTGGGTAACCACCTTGTAAGCCTCGATGTGCTTGATGAAAAAGGTGTAGACCCTTATAAAGATGTGCTTTCTCTTGAAAAATACCGTGAGCTTTTCGGTTACGAAAAACACAGATTCACAGGTGTTGACTACGTAGAATATTACGAAAATCTTATTAAAGAGTCAGGTGCAGAAGCAGAAATCATTTTTGCAAATAACCCCAGAGCAATTCTTGACTATACAAAGAATGTTCTTTGCTGCGATATCCACACACGTGCACGCACAAAGAGACTTCTTAAAAACGCAGGTGGCGAAAATGTTTACGGCCTTGATGAAATTCTCAATGCATCTGTAAACGGAAGCGGTTTCAATGCTGATTATGGTCTTCTCGGTTCAAACAAAGCAACAGAAGACACAGTCAAACTTTTCCCCCGCGATTGTCAGGTTGTAGTTGATGCTATTCAGGCAAAGCTTAAAGCAGCAACAGGCAAAAACATCGAAGTTATGGTGTATGGCGACGGTGCTTTTAAAGACCCCATCGGAAAAATCTGGGAGCTTGCTGACCCGGTTGTTTCACCTGCTTACACAAGCGGTCTTGAAGGTACACCCAACGAGCTTAAACTTAAATACCTTGCTGATAACGAATTTGCTGACCTTAAAGGTGAAGAACTGAAGGAAGCAATTAAAAATAAAATCCACGAAAAAGACGGTGACCTTGTTGGTCAGATGGCTTCTGAAGGTACAACTCCCAGAAGACTTACAGACCTTATCGGTTCACTCTGCGACCTTACTTCAGGTTCAGGCGATAAAGGTACTCCGATTGTATTTATTCAGGGTTATTTCGATAACTACACAACAGAATGATAAAACTATAGCCTATGCGTAACCGCATAGGCTATTTTTTATGCCGAGTAAATTTCCAAATTTTTAAGTGTTGCAAATTCTCTTGTTTTTTCAATCACAATTTTTATTGCACTTGTCACCATAGGCTTTTCAGGGATAATCAGTTTCTTATATCCTACAGCACCGTGTGTTTCTGCTTTTTTGAATTTTCTGCCCTCTGAAGTGTAGATTGAAAACTTTTCAATCTGCTGACCTGTTGCTATATTCTCACCGAGAGAAATAAGTCTTATTATTTTTTCTTCACCGAAGGTTACCGTGATTTCAACAGGGGAGTTAACTTCACCTGAATTATAGTAGGTGCTGTCATCATTAAGCAGGTTTGAAATGGTATCTTCGCCGAAATTTGCTTCAATCCGTGAAGTGCGGAGAAGTGGATTTTTTGTAAGTATATTCATATCGATGCCGAAACTTTCAAGAGTTAATTTTTCAGATTCATGCACCTGACCACGCTGGTCAATCGGAACACCCAGTTCTAACGAGGAATTTGCTCCTACGGTTGAAAAATATAACTTTTTCAGGTTCTGCAGAAACATTGAAATTTCATCTTCATTGCGGTGATAAAACCAACTGTCCCTCATCGGATAGTCAACAACCACAGGTTGCCAGCAAAGAGAATTAGCTTTTTTGAGAGCTTTTACGCTACCTAAATCAAGCTGCATCTGACCGATTCCGTCAGGAGTGCGATATGTATTTTCTTTCGATGAATCTATTTTTGTTATCTTCTGCAAATCGTTTACAGGTTCAATTACATTCCATTCTTCTTTTCGGCAGACGGCTTTTGTGTTTCCGAGATGCCTTACATCAGGACCGTTTACAATTGCGGCATCAGGCTGCAGGGAACGGATGAGCTTTACGTATCTTTCTATATCGTAATCGTGTAATTTTTCTCCGCCCAGGTCAAATTTTACTTCATAAATTTCACCGTAGTCTGAAAGAAGTTCCGTGAGCTGTGCGCAGATAAGGTCGTCCAGTTCCTTACCTTTTTTGTCGGTGTTACGGTCGCACAGCGAAAACTGAAAACCTGCTTTCATGCCGCCGTCACGGCATGCATCGGTGAACTCGCGGAAAATATCGCCCTCAGAATTCCGGTAAGGTGATGAAGACATGGAGTAAGAAGTTGTTTTGCTTCTCCACATGCAGAAGCCATCGTGGTGCTTGACTGTAAGCACTGCACCTTTCATGCCTGCACTTCTGAATGTTGAAATCCAATCGGGTATGTCAATCGCAGTCGGAAAGAAAGCGTTAGGCTCAGTTTTGCCGTTGCCTTCCTGTTTGCCGATAAAAGTATTAAGCCCGAAATAAACAAGTGCGGAAAATTCTGTTTCCTGCCACATTATCTGTCTTTTTTCGGGGACTACAGTATTCAGAGCTTTAATTAAATTATCTTTCTTCTTGAACAAATTCTTCACACCTTTCATTTCCTATTATAACAGCTATTGACAATCTTTACAATAAATAAATCTTTAAATTTGAGATAATATGTGATATAATCAACTTATTGAATTTCAGGGAGGTGCCTGATGAAAAATTTTAAAGGTGCAATTTTCGACCTTGACGGAACAGTTATTGATTCTATGGGGTTGTGGCATAAGGTTGACATAGCCTTTTTTGAAAACAGAAATATGGAAATTCCCGAAGGATATATTCAGGCGATTTCTCCTCTCGGCACTTATAACGCTGCTGTTTATACAAAAGAGACCTACAACATAAAAGAAAGCGTTGAGGAAATAATAGCTGAATGGGGCGAGATTGCGAAAAACGAATATTCAAAACATGTTACTTTAAAGCCCGGCGCAAAGGAATATCTGTTAAGGCTCAAGGAAAAAGGTGTACGCCTTTCGGTTGCAACTGCTTCTGATAAAGAATTGTTTGAGGGTTGCCTGAAAAAATACGGTATTTTTGATTTGTTTGATTTTTTTGTTACAGTAAACGAAATCGGAAAAGGAAAATCAAGCCCTGATATTTACCTTGCAGCAGCAGAAAAAATGGGAGTCAGAAAAGAAGAATGCGCCGTGTTTGAAGATATTCTTACTGCCTTGAAAGCTGCGAAAGACGCAGGATTTTACTGCGTGGGAGTGTATGACAGAAGTTCAGAAAAAGACAGGGAAGAAATCAAAAAAATTTCAGATAAATTTATTTTTGATTTTAATGAAATGGAATAAAACTCGTTTCTCTGTGCAAAATAAATGCGGGAACAAATTCCCCAAAATGCATGGAACAAAGGAGTTTTGAAAATGAACGAAAGAAATGATCAGAACAGAAAACAGCAGAATGATCAGAACAAAAAACAGCAGGAAAATCAGAACAAGAAACAGCAGAAAGACCAGAACAAGAAAAAAGATAATTTTGAATTCTGAAAACTGCAAAAACAAACCCCGAACATTGTTCGGGGCATTTTTTTATTTATGCGTTTTTTCATAATTTATTTTATATACAAACATTGCCACTATCACAGCTGCCGCAGCTGAAATCAGTTTGCCTGCAATCATTGCACCTACAAAGCTTTTGTCAAACGCCATTGTAAAGGCTAAATGGTCGCCGAAAACAAAAGAACCTGACACAACGAAAGCCATGTTCATGATTATACCTTTTTTGTCCATTTTCTCTGCCATTTCAAAGGTCGGTATACTGTTTGCCAGAGATGAAATAATCCCCATCACGGAAACATCATTTATCTTCATAAGCTTGCCCAGCTTTCTGAAAGGCTTGCCGAGAACTTTTGAAATAACAAAAATAAGCGGAAAAACACCTGCTAAAATTATGCCGATATTTGCGACAATTTCAAAACCTTCAAGAATATCAGTCATTCCGGGAATAAGCGTTTTGCCCGTTAATGATTTGAAGATTCCGCCGACGAGACCGACTGTTACAAGGCAGACGATAAGGTGACCGAGAACTTTAAAAATTTTAACAGAAAGGTCAGGCGCTTTTGCAAGACCTATGCAGGTGATAACTGCAATTACTATAACGGGAGCCAGGTTGAGCATAAGCTCTTTAAAGCCCAGACCGAGTATAATTCCTGAAAAAATACAACCTACGGGAAGTGTGGCGATTCCGCAGAGAATGCCGAGAAGAACCTCCTTGTGGAGTTCTTTTTTTATCGAACGCAGAGCCACGGGGATTGTAAATGAAATTGTAGCACCCAGCATTGATGCAACAATAAGTCCGTTGAAAGAACCGAAAATCTCATTTTCGGCAAGACTTTGCGAAAGGCTGGCACCGCCTAAATCATTTGCTAAAACACATCCTATTATAACTGACGGGTCAAAGTGAAAAAAGTTTGCAACGGGAGTTATTACGGGAACAAGAATTTTTGTAAATGAAGGTGCAATGCAAATCATACCAACCATTGAAAGTGCAAGAGAACCTGTAGCCGTGATTCCTTTTTCAAATTCCTGACCGATTCCGAAACGGTTGCCTATTATTCTGTCAAGAGCGCCGATTATGGCGAAAACGGCGAAAATAAACATAAGTACTGTCATTTTAATCTCTCCAATAAAATAAAACGCTTTTATTTAATATCCGATTGTAAGGCCAAACAGAAGAAGCGCACTTGTAAGGATAAGGTTGAGAACCTGGAATTTCCAGCTGAACTTAAACCATTTTCCGTAGCTTGTATCTGCAAGACCGAGGCTTATGAGAAGGGCGGGGTTTGTGGGGTAGAATACGTTTGAGAAGCCGTCACCGAAAGCGAAAGCTACAATGCAGAGCTGCGTTGAAATGCCGAAAATCTGCGCCATAGGAACGATTAAGGGAATCAGCATAAAAGCTTTTGCAGAGCCTGACGGAATGAAGAAATTCATCACAAGCACTATCAGATATATAAACAGTATCACGCTCCAGCTCGGCATTGTTTCGGCAAGGGAAACAGCTTCGTGAAGAATTGTGTCAAGCACATGAGCTTCTTCAAGAGTGTATTTGATTGATGATGCCATAAGAATCATAATTACTGCCGGCAGTATGCTTACAACTCCGCCGAGGGATGTTTTGCCGAGATCTTTTGCTTTCATACCTGAAACAAGAGTGGAAACAATTCCTGCAATCAGAAACATTACTGCCACAATTATCATTGTGTAATCCTGCAAAGCAGTAATAAACCCTGATGAAAGAACTGTTAATATTCCGACGCCGAGAATTGAAACAAAGCATATAAGTGCCTTATCTTTTTTGGGGTCGGCAGAAGATAAATTCTGAGTCCCGACATCTGAAATGGGCTTTTCTTTTTTCTTTGCATAAATGAAAGTAAACGCAAATAAAAGAGCGTAAATCAGCACGAAAGAAAGCATTCGCATCCACGCACCTGAAAACATCGGAAGACCTGCCAGCTGCTGTGCAACACCTACGGTAAAGGGATTGCATACGCCTGATGCAAAACCGCAGCCTACTGCAAGCAGACTCATGCTGATTCCTGTCAGAGCATCCCAGCCCAGGTTGATTGAAAGTGCAACCACAATCGGTACGAGCGGGACGCATTCTTCAAAGGAACCTATCATTGCACCGAGTGCCATGAAAAACAACATCACTATTGCCATAAGTCTGTATCTGACTGCACCGAAACGTTTTACTGTCTTTTCGAGCATGTATTTCATCAGCCCGCATCTGTCAAGACTTGTGAAAATACCTCCGATGACAATCAGGAAGGCTATAACGGCAATGAGCGTTACGTTGCCTGAAGAGGTGAGAACAAGAATCGGAGAAAGAAGCCATTTCCAGAAGGGAATACCGCCTGTAGCGAGAGAAAATCCCTGATTTATGTCGATTATCATGTTGCCGTCAGCATCGGGAACTCTGGCGTATTCACCTGCGGGTATGAAAATAGTAAGTAAATATGAAGCTACCATAAGTATGAAAATCACAACAATTGCCGTAATAAATGATTTCACACTTATGTTGATGCCGCCTTTTTCTTTTTTGCTCATATTGATGCCTCCAATATGTATTTATAGAAATTTACCGCTTTCGGTAAACACTCAATGTTTAAATTTTCGTCAAATCCGTGGATTGAGTCAAGCTGTTCATCGCTTACTGTGAACGGAATGAAACGCAGACAGTTTTCGCTTACTCTGCTCATGCATCTGCAGTCGCTGGCACCTGTCATAACGTAAGGGGAGGTTATCACATCTTTAAAATTGTGTTTTACAGCTTCTTCAACAAGCCTGAAAGCATCACTGTGATAATCTGACAAAGGTGAATCAAATCCCGGATCGAGAACTTCTGCTTCTATTTCATATTTTTCTGCAAGCTTTGTTATTGCTTCAATGCTGTTCTTTGCACCCTGATGGTGGGATGAACGCATGTTGGCAACAATCCATGCTTCGTGCGGAAGAACGTTTGCTGTGTCAGAACCGCCTGCCATTGTGAATGCAACAGTAGTTCTGAGCATTGCACCTGCGGCAGGTGATACAAGAGGCATAACTTTTACAAGAATACCTTTGAAGAGCCGCGAGTGTTTCAGCACGAATTTCAGAGGTCCCGTCATGCCGAGAGAAATTTTTCTGAACATTTCCATAACGGTAGGGGAAAGTTCTGATTTGAAAGGTGCGGATTTTTCAACCTCTGCCATAAATTTGCCTAATCTTACAAGCGGAGTGTTCTTCCCGGGAGTTGAAGCATGACCGCCTGAAGAACGTGCTGTGAATTTGATGTCTATGCATCCTTTTTCACCTACTCCTATCATTGCGAATTCGCCTTTTGCACCGCCGATAGGTTCGCGTACAATCATTCCGCCTTCATCAAGGACAAAAGAAAAGCGTATGTTTCTGTCACGCAATGTTTTGGAAATTATGTCAGCGCCTGAGCCGTCAGTTTCTTCTGTGCAGGCAGAAACAAAATATACGTCCTGTTGGGGAACAAAACCCTCTTTTGCCAATTCGTCTGCTGCCTGAAGCATTGAAAATAAACCGCCCTTTGTGTCGAGAACACCGCGTCCGTAAATTTTGTTATCGTGAATTTCACCTGCAAACGGAGGATATGTCCAATTCCCGTTTGCTGCAACAACGTCGTGATGATTCATCAGCATAATCGGTTTTTTATCGGTTTTACCTTTCCATAAAAGGATAAAGCTGCCGTCAAAATCTTCAAAACTGCATTTTGAAAAAATGTTCGGAAACATTTTACGTAATAAATTATGGAAAGCATAGAATTTTGTCTTGTCAGTCTGATTATTTTCAGATATTGTTTCAGCCTGAATCATGCGCGCAAGACGCAGAGCGTATTCGTTTTCAACAGAAATCATATAATTGCACTCTTTCAATTTTTAAAAATACATAGCATTATACCACAAATGAAAGTATAAAACAAGTAGAGCAGATGAACGAATATCATCTGCTCCGTTGGTAATTACTTGTTGTAATCAAATTCGCATTTTTTAAGGAATTCTCTTGCCATTAGTGTAGCGCCTACCTGATTCGGATGGATTCTGTCCCATGCGATATATGATGAATGACGTATTTTGCAGTAGTCCTCATACATTTTTTGAAAGTCTACAAAAATCAGTCCGTATTTTTTTGAAAGATTTTTGCATATTGCAACGTATTCGTCCATTCTTTTTCTCATCATGTCTTCACGGTTAGGTTCCATGATATAAGGGGTAAGGATAAAAATACCTTTTACATCGTCTTTAATCTGAAGAATCATTTCTTCAAGGTTCTTTTCGTATTCGTCAGGCAGAACATGAGTGTCAGGCATTGCAGGGCAGTCAAACTGTCTCCATACATCGTTTATTCCTATGCATATAGAAACCCAGTCAGGCTTGAGTGAAACAACATCACGTTCGAATCTTGATAATAAATCACGGCTTGTGTTGCCTGAAGTTCCTGAATTTGTAATTCTTACTTTTGTTTCGGGGTAGTAAACTGCAAGCATGTTTTCAATTACTCTTACATAACTTCTGCCTACATTGTCAAAAAGTCCTTCGCCGACAGGTTGTTCACTTCCCATGTCTGTAACTGAATCGCCTGCAAAAACGATTCTGTCCATATCTTTAAAAATCATAATAAACGCTCCTTTGAAGTCTGATTTCTGATGCGCTGCATAGTCTGTCTGCAAAAAAGTGACGCCTCTTCATTGCCTTTTTGATAATTATATCACATAAATTGATTAATTCAAATCATATTTGCAGTTTTTCTTCCTGAACTGTTGCGGAAAAAGCACACAATATAGTATAATGAATAAAATAAACAGATTTTAGGGAGAATTCTTTTATGATAAATAATCCTTTGCGATGGATACCTCTTGACAATGCAGGGAAGATTTTTCCCGGACAAAACTCAAGACGATGGTCAAATGTTTTTCGCCTGGCAGTAGAGCTTAAAGCGGAAATTGACCCTGAATTACTTAAAGAAGCGCTTGATAAAACTCTTCAGAGATTTCCCGGACTTAAAGTGCGTATCAGAAGTGGCTTTTTCTGGAATTATTATGAGGTTAATGAAATGGAATGTCCCGTAAAGCGGGATATAAAAAATCATTGTTACAGAATAAATTTCAAGGAAAATAACGGTTATCTTTTCAGGATTTATTACAGGGGATGCCGTATATGCATTGATTTTTATCATTCTCTGTGTGATGGTTACGGCGGAGCTGTGTTCCTTTCATCTCTTGCAGGTGAATATCTGCGCCTGAAAGGTCACAGTATATCACACAATCAGTTTGTTCTGGATGTAATGGAAAAGCCTGAAAAAGAAGAACTTGAGGATGCTTACAAACGATATTCTTCATCAGATGCAAAATATACTTCTGATGAAACGTGGGTTTATCATAAGAGGGGAACAAAGCTTCCGATGCATCTGTGTAATTACACAATCGGCACTATGTCCGTTGCCGAGCTTCAGGCATTAAGCCGCAGTTACGGTGTAACGGTAACGGAGCTTTTCGCTGCTATTCTTCTTGATATTCATTACAGAAAACAGTTGAAAGAAGGTAAATCACTCAAAGATGTAAGTGTTCAGATTCCCGTTAATTTAAGAAAAGCTTTTCCGAGTAAAACTCTGAGAAATTTTGTGCTTTGTTTAATGGTGAAAATAAATCCCAGACTGGGTGAGTTTACTTTTGAGGAAATACTCAGAAGTGTCAGTCTGCAGCTGAAGCTTGTAAATAATGCAAAAGAGCTTAATTCACTTATGACACGTAATGTTAGAATCGAAAAGAAGGCTACAAGATATGTGCCTCTTTTCCTGAAAAATATGTGTGTTGCAATAGGCTTCGGAATCAGCGCAGAATATTCAACCTCAGTTCTTATTTCAAATCTCGGTGCAATAAATCTGCCTGAAGACATGAAAGAACATGTTGAAAAATTTTTCTTTTTCACAGGTCCCGGTCTCGTCAACGGAGCACGTTGCGGTGTTATTTCTTTCGGCGACAGCCTTTCTTTTGCTTTTTCCAATTGTTATAAGGAAAGCGATATAGAAAAAGAATTCTTTACAAGGCTTGCCGGAATGGGTATATCAGTTACTGTTGAAACAAACAGGGATTCATGCTTTGATGATATTGAAGGTGTGATTTCAGGTGACAGCAACGCATATTCGGATGAAGTTTTTATTCCCACAAAAAAAGACAGGAAAGATAAACTGAAAAAATCAGATGCCACATTGAAAGAACGCCTTGAAAGAGTATTTCACACATAAATTAATAATTTATGCGTGGTATTCAGGCTGTAAAATATTTCTTTTATTTTATTGACTTATTTTTAATGTTTTTATATAATTTATATGTACTACTCTTTCAGGAGGTTATAAGATGAAAAAAGTATCAGTTAAAATCATGTCAGTTCTGCTTGTGCTTACGCTTGTATTCACAGGCGGTGCAATCGGTGCTTCAGCAACTGATGCAACTGCAAACGCAGCAGTTCAGGTTCAGGAAGCAGCAGAAAGCCCCGGCGGATTTATGAAATTCCTTTACAATGCACTTAACGTTGTATGTGAAGCTTTAGTCAGCACAATCTGCAAGATTTATCCCGACCCTGCAGATTGGCAGAAGCTTGAAGATTACGACAGCGATGAAGTGGGCTTTATGGCAGGTCGTGAGAATTATCAGACAGAAGCAAAAGAAGGCAACAAATGGTCTCTCGGCTATTCAAGCCGTACAATCGTGCCGGAAGATATTGCTGACGGCAAGTATTACATCGGCCGCGACCTTACAGTGCGTATTGCAAAAGATGTTTATGACGATAACAGAATCCGTGTGGCAGTAATTGATGATAACAGCGGCGAAGGTGCAGTAGTTATCGGCTCAATCGACTCATTGGGTGTTACATCAACTGACATCCGTTCAATCCGTAAAGCAGTTATTGAATGGTGCGAAGCAAACGGTAAAAAAGTTGCAAGTATCAACATTATGGCAACTCACTCACATTCAGCTCTTGATACACAGGGCGTTGCAACAGAATTCTTCAAAAAACTTGCAGGTAATTTCTGGGCAAACCTTGTAGGCAGCACTGCTGAGCTTCCCGGACTTGAAGCAGCAGCCGAATTCAAGGAATTCTTTATTGCAGAATCAATCACAGCAGTAAAAGAAGCTTTCAATAATATTGAAGACGGTGAGCTTTACTTTGCAGAAGTTGATACAAGCGCACACATGCACGATAAGCGTGAACTTATTGCAAGAGAAGATTTGCAGAAAACTGCAGTTCTTCACTTTGTTCCCACAGCAGAAGATTCAGAGGGTACATACATTGCTGATATTTCATGTCATGCAACATCATTCAGCGCAAGCCACGGCTACATAACAGGCGACTATATTTACTATCTTGATAAATATATCAAGGAAACAACAGGCGACAACACAGTTATGGTTGCAGGTGCTCTCGGTCAGGTTTCAAGAGATATTGAATATTCAGAAGAAGGTATGGATGAATATACTGCTCTCGGTGCAGAATCAGACGCTCTCGGTTCAGCATTCGGTAAACTGATTGTTGAAGCAGATTATGGTGAACCGCTCAGCCCTGTTCTCAATGCAACTCATAAAGAAATTTTTATTGAGCCTGAAAACAGCATTCTTGTTCTTGCATGCGAAATCAGACTTGTTAACAACAAGGTTTATTACGACGGACTTATTAACAGAAAATTCTATATGCCTACTGAAATCGGTTACCTTGAATTCGGTAATGAAGTAGCTTATGCATTGTTCCCCGGTGAACTTTATCCCGAAGTTTTCCTCGGCAATGATATCACAGGCGGAGTTAACTGGGATGGTACAGAATGGCAGTACGATTCACTTAAAGACGAGGTTGAAGGTGTAAACACATATGCAGTAAGCCTTGCAAACGATGCTCTCGGTTATGCAGTTACAGATAACAACTTTGCATTTATGGGACACATCATCGGCGAAGAAATCGCTGACGAAGTTCTCTCAATCGGCAAACACATTGCTTCATTCTACGTTTCAAACTATCTTGAAATGATTGAGGAAATGAAATAAAATTCAGATAAATATTCAGGGGTGTCACTGCGGCACCCTTGATTTTTTAGGTGATAGCTATGAAAAATATTGTTCTTATCGGTATGCCGGGTGCAGGCAAAAGCACAATCGGTGTTCTGCTTGCAAAAAGTGTTCTGATGGATTTTACCGATACCGATTTGCTTATTCAACGTGAATATTCAAAAAGCCTCTGCGATATTATTACCGAAAAAGGGATTGAAGAATTCCTGAAAATTGAAAACAATGTAATATGCGAATCAATTTTTGAAAACGCAGTTATTGCAACGGGCGGAAGTGCAGTTTACGGCAAAGAAGCAATGGAAAAATTAAAAAATGAATCTGTTACGGTCTACCTGAAAGTAAAGCCTGAAATTCTTGAAAAAAGAATTGATAACATTCACACCCGCGGTATTGCAATGGAAAAAGGCACAACGATAAATGAGCTTTACATTCAGCGTGCACCGCTTTATGAAAGATATGCAGATATAACGGTTGAATGTGATGAGCTTTCAGCAGAAGAATGTGTTGATGAAATAACGACGAAATTAAAGGAGCAATAAAATGGAGAAAATTACAGTGTGGTTTAATCGGTTTATGTCTGTTATCCTGGCTTTTATAACAGCTTTTTTCTCTGCACCTTTGTTTTCTTTTCCCATTTATAAGCCTGTTCTGATTGCGGATTTTTCAGAAAGCGGCAGAGAAATTTCAAGCGGTGCATCAGGCTATCTTTACGGCATTGCAGAAGAAGGTGTGCCGTCAAAAAACATGACGGAAAGCGTTGATATCAGCACAGTTGTGCAGAAAGCACCCGAAGGTCTTCAGCATCCTATCGGCGATATTCTTCATGTTGAAAGTCATCTGGAAAATACAGATTACAACATAGTCTATCTTCAGGACGACTATGACACATGGTACTACAGCCACGATAAAATCAATGAAATGCGCAAAGCAGGCACATATGACTGGGAAAAATTTGTAAGAGAAGATTTTCTTCCTCGTGTGAGAAAATCTGTTACAACTCTGTCAGAAAAACCTTACAGCGATAAAACCGTTTACTGCCTTTATAACGAAACCGACAACGGTGTGTGGTTCGGCACAACTGTTGTGAATGACGATGGTTATGTTTGGGGAAACTACGATGAAGCGGGCAGACAGAATTTTTATAAAGGTTGGAAAATAATTTATGATGAAGTGAAATCAATTGACCCCGATGCACTTATCGGAGGTCCCGGATTTTACGAATACAGCCATTGGAAGATAGAGGAATTTCTGTCCTTCTGTGTTGAAAATGATTGTGTGCCTGATGTGATGATATACCATGAGCTTGCAGATAACAGTATTTATAACTGGCAGGGAAATGTAAAGGATTACAGAGAAATTGAAAAATCTTTGAATCTTAAAGAGCTTCCCATAATAGTAAGCGAATACGGAAGAATGCAGGATAACGGCCTGCCGGGAAAAATGCTTCAGTATATTACGCAGATTGAAATGTCAGGCGTGTATGCTGATAATGCGTATTGGCGTCTTGCAAACAATCTCTGCGATGTTGCTGCAGATGATAATTCTCCTAACTCAAACTGGTGGATTTACAGATGGTATGCAGATATGTCAGGTGTACTTGCCGATATTGAATATATAGATATTTTTAAGTCAAATGTAGGCAAAGCGTTAAGCGGTGAAAGAGATTATACTTCCCAGGGATTTATGGGGCTTGCCTCAAAAACAGACGATAAAATCGATGTAATCTGCGGCGGCACAGACGGCAACGCAAGAGTTAAAATCAAAGGTCTTAAAAATTCTGCTTTCGATAAAAAGGATGTTCTTGTTTCAATAGAAGGCGTTTTCTATAAAGGACTTTCGGGTATTGTGAGTGAGCCTGAAAAAATAATGCAGTACAAAGCAAAAATCAGAAACGGCTCAATTACAATAGAAATGCCTGAAATTCAGCAGGAAAACGCATACCATATTACAATAACAGAATATAACGGCGAAGAAGAATACGATAACAGAAATAGTCTCCCTGTAAGATTTGAGGCTGAGCACGGCGCACTTCTGGGTGATGCGTATACTTATGACAGTGCTTATGCCACAACAGGCGAAGTTATCGGTATGGTCGGCGGTATGGAAAAATCAGGCGACGGCGTAAGAATTGAAATTGAAGCGGACAAAAGCGGTGAATATGAACTTGCATTTGTTTACGGCAAATCAAACGACGGCAACAAAAAAGAAGACAGAATTTCCGCAAAGGTGAATTTCTCTCTTGACGGAAAAACGGAAGTTATTTCTCTTTCAAACACAATCAAAAGCGAATACACAGATTTTTATTCTTACACAACCTACCTTGAAAAAGGAAAACACACTCTTGAATTCACAAACAATCAGGGCACTTATGTTTTGGATAGTGTGCTTGTATCACCTGTGAAAACAAATGAAGAAATCGCAGTAATTTCTGATGAAGACAGAACAGACGAAAACACAACATCTTTCCTTGCAGTTGCACCATATGACGGCTATTATGCAATAGAAACAGATTCATCTGATTTTGAAGTGAACGATGTGAAAGTACAGAAGAAAAATTACGTTTATCTTATGCGCGGACTTAATTTTATTGATTTGTCAGGCAAAGATAAAAAATTGAAGCTGACAAGAACTGATTTCAGTTCAGGCACTCAGATTTTCACGGCAGAAGAAGCAATTTTGTCTGACAGTGCAGCTTTGACTGACGGATGTATAGATAATATTTCAGATGCTTCAGGTAAAGCGGAATTTTATGTGAGCGTTCAGGAAGCGGGGACATATTGCCTTACTTTCACTTATTCAAACAATGACGAAAACGGCGTGCACAGCTATAATGTTGACCTGGTAGAACGTTATGTTACAGTAACGGCAGGGGAGAAGTCGCAGGATGTTTACTGCCGTAATACTTACAGCTGGGAAAATTTCAAAACTGTTTCGTGCTTTGTTGAACTTGAAAAAGGCGAAAATATTATTTCTCTTACAAACAGCGGCAACAGAAATTTCAACGGAAATATGAATTTTATTCCGCTTATTAAAGAGATTTCTGTCAGCAATATAGTTGAATGAATATTGACAATTACGAATTAAGTAAGTATAATTATATCAGTTTATATCAAAGAGGTTTTGCTTGATGAATGATAATGTGCAATTCGCACGCGGTCTTGTAATTGTTGTAGTGGCGTTAGGTCTTGCTCTCGGCGTAGTAGGCGGTTTCGGCTTGCTTATGAGCAATATTAAGGGTGCTTCTGATGAGGAAGTGGTCTTTGAGGATAATGACGCAATAAGGGACGATAATGAAACAAAAAAGTCTGACGAAAGCGATGAAAAAGATAAAACTGTAAAAACAGATAAATCTGCAAAAACATATGAGGATTTTAACGACAGCCTTTGGGAAAACAGCGTTCAGTATGATGTAGGTAAAGGTAAAACTTATCCGACAATAGGTGATGCCTTAAGACGTTGGGAAGCGGACGGTTACCCTGTGGCAACGGTAAATATTGCTGACGGTGAATACAATGAGGTGATAAGACCTTACAGCGGTAAGACTATTGCTTTTATAGGCGAGTCGCGTGACGGAGTTATTATAAAAAGTACAACAGGCAGGTATGAGGACACTCCGATTATTGTTGCCAACAGCAATGTGCAGATAAGGAATATGACTGTAATTGCCGACCATTCGTCAAATCCCGGTTTTTCATATGACGGTGCAACTCTTCCTGCTTCACGAGCATGTGCAATCCATGTAGACGGCGGAGACAACACAAACAGAAAAGGTACCGTTTATATAGAAAATGTAAAAGCTGTTTCATATCAGTCTGCAGGCATTGTGGTAGGTCTTATACCTGATTCAACTGTAAGAATTGAAAATACTCAGAGTATATCTTATACTGATAAAAAATTCAAGGGCAAGGCAGTTGAGACTCTTAAATACGGTTCAATCATCTGCATGAAATCGTCACCGGCGCTTTATTCAACAAGGTCAACTGAAAGAATAGAGCTTATCAATGTTGATGCACATTCGGAGAATACGGCAAATGTTCTTTACCTCATGAACGGTGCAAAAGGAGAAAGCTTTGATTTGTTTGCATATAAAACAAAGCTTACATCTGCTGCATCCAAGGATGAAAAAGGTAAAACCGTCTATGTGCAGGGTGACGGAGAAGGTCTGGTTATTGACAAACTATCAAAAAAGAATAACTGCGAAATGCTCAATTACGAAAAATAATATTAAAAGCTCCGGCAAACTTTTATGTTTGTCGGAGTTGATTTTTTATGTTGACAAAATCTGACATTAGAAATAAAATAAAGTGCAGGTGACTAACCTTGCCATTTTGCTGTCATCCTTGAGCGTTAGCGAAGGAACTCAAAATGGCAACACATAAAAAACATTTCCAAACGAGATTCTTCGCTGATGCTCGAGAATGACACGTTTGGAAATGTCATCGATAAATTATAAATTTGAATGCATAGTGCAGAGTGCAAAATTGCGGGTGGGCAAAGCCCACACCCAAAAATAATAGCGTCGCAGACCCGAAACTCTGCATTTTGCATTCTGCATTCTGCACTAAATTATAATTTATATGTGTCAAGTGAAAAGTTGAAAATGGCCCCCTTGCCTAAAGGGGGCTGTCAAAACCGTAGGTTTTGACTGGGGGATATTGCAAAAAAAGTTTAATGAAATCAATGAAATAATATCCCTCCGTCTTTTTTGTGCAAGCACAAAAAATCCACCTCCCTTTAGGCAAGGGAGGCGTTGCTCAGTTTTAATTGCACAATAAATTATAATTTATCGATGGATTTGTTCTGATTTATGCAGGGGGTTGCTTTTGCTGTACTGAAAACCATATAAAACGGAAAAACGGACATCTGTTTGCTTGGGGAACAAACCGGATGCCCGTCTTTCCTGAACTCACAAAAAATGAAAAAAATGAGTTCGGAGGGGAAAATATATCAAAAATTAGGAGATAGCAAATCAATGTGTTCTGGAAATAACATCAGGGATAATATTATAAATCTTTTCGTCTTTATCGACCATGCTTATTGCAGTTTCGGGTAAAACTGCGTGCAGTGATGTTATAAATTCCGAAACACCGTTTTCACAAAAACCTGTAACTATGTTAATTGCGTTGTATTTTTTAGCAACACTTGCCGCTACAATGAACGGAAAGTCATTATAAAACAAAAGCATCTGTGCGTTATTTCCTCTTGCACATCTGTCAAGCTCACCTATTGTATCAAGGTCGGGAGTGTAACAACCGTTTGTCGGGAAAACACTCAGAACCAGAAGTGAACAATCGTTTTCTGATGCAATAATTGCACCTGCTCTTATAAGTCTTTCGCATGAGCTCTGGGATGTAACACATACCAGAACACATCTGTCTTTGTCCATGGCGTCACTCCTTTGTGTTTTGTTGTGATTATATAATACACCTTATTTATGGCGGATTTTGTAAAAAGAAATGACTATTCGGTAAACATTTTGTGAAATTCATATCACGTAATTATTGACAAAATATTTCCTTTGTAATAGAATTTCCTTATGGAGGTGGCTGATATGAACGAGGTTTCTTACCGCAATGTTTCTCTTACGGAAGGCTTTTGGAAAAACAGGCAGGATATTGTAAAAAATATCACAATAGAAAGCGTTTATGACAGATTTTTTGATACAGGACGCGTTGAAGCGTTTGAAATGAAATGGAAAAAAGGCGATGAAAAACAGCCACATGTTTTCTGGGATTCAGATATTGCAAAGTGGATTGAGGGCGTTGCTGTTTTCAATGAAATCACGCCTGAAAATGAAGAAAAAATAGAACACATCATCGATATGATTGAAGACGGTCAGGATGAAAGCGGATATTTCAATATTTTCTTTACTGTAGTTGAGCCTGAAAACCGTTTTAAAAAGAGAACGGAGCATGAGCTTTACTGCGCAGGTCATCTTATTGAAGCTGCGGTTGCATACTACCGCCTGACAGGTAAAGACAGATTCCTCAGGCTGATGTGCAGATATGCCGATTGTATTGAAAAGGTTTTCAGAATTGACAAAAGTGCAGATTTTACTACACCCGGTCATGAAGAAATTGAGCTTGCTCTTGTGAAGCTTTATTCTGTAACGGAAGAAAAGAGATATCTTGAACTTGCAAAATTTTTCATTGATGAAAGAGGTAAAAAGATTGAGCATACATACGGCTTCTTTAATGACGGGGTGTATGACCAGTGCTTTAAGCCTGTGAGAGAACAGGAAACAGCAGAAGGTCATTGTGTGCGTGCATGCTATCTTTACAGCGGTATGGCAGATATCGCAAGAATTTATGACGATAAAGAACTGAAACATGCCTGCGAAATGATTTTTGAAGATATCGTTAATTATAAGATGTATATTACGGGCGGAATCGGTTCTTCTCCCATCGGCGAAGCTTTTACAATAAAGTATGATTTGCCGAATATGAGAGCGTATACTGAAACGTGTGCTGCAATTTCTCTTGCTTTTTTTGCCCACAGAATGCAGTTGATAGAGCCGAAAGCAATTTATGCGGAAATTATCGAAAAGGTAATTTATAACGGATTTTTAAGCGGTATTTCCCTTGACGGAAAGTCATTTTTCTATGAAAACCCCCTTGAAATTATACCTGAACTCCGCCATAAGGATGTTGTTGTGAAAAACGGCGAACGTTTCCCGATTACGGAAAGGCTTGAAGTTTTTGATTGTTCATGCTGTCCGCCGAATGTAATTCGTTTTATAGCGGCCATAGGTGAAAATATTTATACTTACGATGAAAATACAGTTTTCGTTCATCAGTTTATGTCAGGCGAGGCTGAATTTGACTCAATTAAAATTATTCAGGAAACAAATTACCCCTTTGACGGAAAAGTCAGAATCAGATATTACGGACCTGATAGAAAATTGGCTGTGCGTGTGCCTGATTTCTGCGAAGACATTGAGAGTGAAAACGGTTATATTTATTTTGACGTGTCAGATGGAATGGAAACGGAAATAGATTTTACAATGCCCGTTTATTTTGTTGAGTCAAATCCGCTTGTGTATGAAAACTGCGGAAGATATACCGTAATGAGAGGTCCTGTTGTATACTGCCTTGAAGAAAAAGACAACGGCAAGGTGCTGCGTGATATTGTTATTGACAGTAACAGTGAACCCGAAGAAGTTTATGATAATGAATTCGGTCTGCCTGTAATTAAAATGAAGGCTTACAGAAGAAAAGCACAGAAGAAGCTTTATTACAGAAAAAATAACGAAACAGAAGAAACAACTGCCACACTTATTCCTTATTATGCCTTTGCAAACAGGGGAGAGAGCGAAATGCTTGTGTGGGTGCAAATCAGATAGAAAGAAGACAGAAAAATGAGAATTCAGGACGAAATCAGAGAAAAATTGGAAGAAGCTTATCCCTACAAAACGGAATTGCATGCGCACACAAAGCCTGCAAGCACGTGCAGTGATGTTCCTGCGGAAGAAGCAGTAAAGCTTTACAAAAATCTGGGATACGATTCTCTTACAATCGCAAATCATTTTACATATGAATATTTTTATAAAAGAATAAATACACATGATGTGAAACTTTCTGTTGATTTTTATCTCAGAGATTATTATCGTGCATGTGAAGCAGGTGCAAAAGAAGGACTTAATATTATCCTTGCAGCAGAATTGCGTTTTAACAACCAGAACGGAAATGACTACCTTCTTTTTGGTATTGAACCTGAAGATTTGCACGATATTTTCCCCATGCTTCAGGGTACGGAGGAAGAATTCTATAAAAATTACTGTGATGAATCAAAGCTGCTTGTTCAGGCGCATCCGTTCAGAAACGGACAGATTATAATGAAACCTGAAACAGTTGACGCTTATGAAAGCTTTAATCTCCATCCGAACCATAATTCGCGTCCTGCACTTGCAACAAGATATGCAAAATCAGCAGGTAAGATTTATCTTGCCGGCACAGATTTCCACGAATACGGTCACGAGGGCTTGTCGGGAATCAGAACAAAAACTCCGCTTCTTTCTTCTCACGATGTAGTTAAGGCTGTCCGCGAAAATGATTTTATTATGGAAAGCGACGGACTCTTAATTATTCCTTAATATTTCTTTATTGACATCCATTTCCAATGAGAGTATAATATTTATGTAATTTTGAAAAAAGGAGATGTTTTTTATGAACAAGAAATTTATGCGTATTATCAGCGTTATTCTTTCAGTTATGATGATTTTCAGCTGTGTTATTACAGCAAGTGCTGAAGAAACTCCTTCAACAGAAAGAATCAAGGTAACAGTAAGAGTAGAAGGCCTTTCAAAGCAGCTTGCAAAGGTAACAGTATTTGCTGACAAATCAAGCACAGTAAAAGAAATTGTTGATGCAGCAAGTGTAAAAGCAGTTTATGATGATTCACTTGATATCGTCTCTGTAAAGGATGAAGCTGAGAAATCAACTTCACAATGGCAGTACGCAGTAAACGGAGCAATTAAAACAGCGGCTATAGATACTGTCACAATTGAAGAAGATGCAGAAATCGTTCTTTTCAATGCAACATCAGATGCAGTTATGCCGTCAATCAATGCAGAGGACGTTGAACTTACAGGTGTTGTTACCATCACAGGTACTGACAAAAACGGTGCTTCAGCTCCTGTTGCAGATGCAACAGTTACATGGAAAATAAACACAACCGTAAAATCTTTTGTAACAGATGCAGCAGGTAAAATTTATCTTGCTGAAGCAGATATTACATCAGGTAAGCACGATATTACAGTATCAAAAGTAAATCAGTATAACGTGCCCGTAGTTGTTCGCCTTGATGAAGGTGCTGAAGTTGATGTTCCTGAATTTGAAGAAGGGGAAGTAACAGAAAAAACACTTTTTGAACAGGTTTATGATTTCCTCTATTCAATCTTCAAGGGTATTATCGAAGTGTGGGTATTCTATATCACAGCAATTGGCGGACTCTTCGGTGGCGGAAATGCTAATTAAAAATTTATAAGAGACTGGCGAGAAATCTGCAGAATGATATTTTTGACCCCCGAAGATGTACAAAGGTACTTCGGGAGGGTGAAAAAAATGGCAAATATATGCAAAAGTGGGTGATATTCGATGTATCACCCACTTTTTAATTGCTTTTTCCTGCTTGAATACTGCCTTTTTAATTTCTGAGATATCCGCATATATGCTTATGCGGATTTATCGACAGTCTGAAAGCCTCAGATTGAGGCTTTATTTTTTTATGTATTGATTTTTGTTGTCTGAAAAGATATAATAGAAAAAGAAGAGGGGGATTAAGATGAAAAGAATATTAAGCTTATTTATGGTCTTAGTTGTTATAATAACTTCTTTCGCAGCATTCACTGCAGCTTCATCAGCCGAAGAGTATGCTGCTCAAATGCCTGAAATAAAAGAATACGGCTTCATAACAGCTGACGACGGAGCAAAAATTGAATACGGAATTTATGGCGACTTAAGTAAAGATGCACTTATAATGCTTCCTTGCAATGGCGGAGATATGCATAATTTTGACGGTAATCTCTTGCCTGAATTTGCAGAGCACTTCAAGGTGATTGCAGTTTCTCCACGTGGTACAGGCAATTCGGAAAGAGGCACAGGCGAGCTTACATTTGACCTTGAAGCGGAGGACCTTTTATGCCTGCTTGATGAACTTGAAATTGAAAAAGCGCATTTCTTCGGCTACAGCGACGGCGGAAATTTAGCCATAGTTTTTGCCGTGAATTACCCTGACAGAGTGCTTTCTCTCGTGCCTGTGGGCGCTAACATCAGCCCGTGGGGCACAAAAATCAACAGTCAGATTCCCATTATCACAAAGTACATAAAATACGCAATAGAAGCCTTTTTAACAAAAGACCCTGAAATTGAACTCAGACGTGATATTCAGAAAATGATGGTCACACAGCCGTCTCTTAAATTCAAAGACCTTGAAAAAATCACAGCACCTACACTTAATATTTACGCTGATGATGATATGATGTATTCCTGGCATTCTCAGCGGATTACAAGGTCAATTCCCGATGCAGAGGAATTAAGAGTGCCTGATTCAGGCCATTCGGATATCCTTGAATTCAAGGATGAACTTTTCACAAGACTGTTTGAATTCTATAAAAATACAGGAGCGATGTAATGATGAAAAAAGTATTGAGTCTGTTTCTCGTTTTTGTAATTATGGTAACAACATTTTCTGTTTTTTCTGCTGTTTCTTCAGCAGAAGGCTATGCAACACAGATGCCTGAAATAAAAGAACACGGTTTTATAACTGCACGTGACGGTGCAAAAATCGAATATGGCATTTACGGCGATTTATCGAAAGATGTGCTTATAATGCTTCCCTGCAACGGCAACGATATGCACAACTTTGACGGCACACTTCTGCCCGAGCTTTCAAAGCATTTCAAGGTAATCACAGTTTCACCCCGCGGCACAGGTCAGTCACAGAGGGGTGAAGGCGAGCTTACGTTTGACGTTGAAGCAGATGACCTTCTGTGTATGCTTGATGAACTTAAAATTGACAAAGCACATTTCTACGGCTTCAGCGATGGCGGAAACCTTGCTCTTGTTTTTGCGGTTAAACACGCTGACAGAGTGCTTTCTCTTATCCCGATGGGTGCAAACATCAACGATAAGGGAACTAAATTTACAAATCAGATAGGTATAGTTTTTGAATACTGGATTTTATGCATAAGAGCATATTTTACAGATGACCCTGCAGTCAAACTCAAAAGAGATATTCAGGGAATGATGGTAGGTCAGCCGAATCTTAAATTCAAAGACCTTGAAAAAATTAATGTGCCGACTCTGAATATCTACGGACAGAGCGATATGATGTACCGTTCTCACTCGAAGAAAATTACTGCATCAATCCCGGGAGCAAAGGAATTAATGGTAAAAGGCGGAGGTCATTCAAGCTGCTTTGATTATACTCATGAAATTCTCCTGCCTGAAATTCTCGGGTTCTATGAGTTAACAGGTGCGATTTAAAAAAACAGCAGACAAACTCTTCGCCGAGTTCCCATAAGGAAGTTTTTCTTTAAAATGTGAACTTACGGCACAATAATGCGTTAAAAACCACCGATACGCGACAGCGTTATCGGTGGTTTTCGCCTTTTCTTGCACACGCAATTTCGCATTTTAAAGTGC
>JAGBHV010000045.1 GCA_017935325.1 Clostridia bacterium | reverse complement strand
TATCCTGTGCTACTTTACTCATGCGTAAACCTCCTCGATTTTAGAAACTGCATCCTTAAGAACAACCATTGTGTCGCAGTTGAGGATGTCGTAAACATTAAGTGTGTTAACAAGAGTTGTTTTTACACCTGCGATGTTACGTGCGCTTCTGTAGATAACGTCGTTTTTCTCGGGAAGAACTACGAGAACCTTTTTACCTGTTTCGAGGTTTGAAAGAACTTTAGCAACTTCCTTTGTTTTGATTTCCTTGAGTTCAAGGCTTTCAAGAACAACGATTTCTTCAGCTGCTGCTTTTGAAGAAAGAGCAGACTTCATAGCAAGTCTCTTAACTTTCTTATTGATATCGAAGCCATATCCTCTCGGTTTGGGACCGTGAGCAATACCGCCGTGGTACCACTGGGGAGCTCTTGTTGAGCCCTGTCTTGCACGACCTGTGCCTTTCTGACGCCAGGGTTTTTTACCGCCGCCGCTGACTTCTGAACGCGTGAGGGTTGACTGTGTGCCCTGACGCTGATTAGCCAAATAATTGACTACTACGAGATGCATTGCGGAAACGTTGGGTTCAATACCGAAAATGCTTTCTGCAAGAGCGATATCAGAAACCTTTTTTCCGTTCATATCAAATACTGATACGTTAGGCATTGTTTATTCCCTCCTTACGCTTTCTTTACGCTGTCTTTAATAACAACGATGCCGCCTTTGGGGCCCGGAATTGCGCCCTTGATAGCGATGAGATTATTCTCTGCGTCAACCTTGACAACTTCGAGATTCTGGATTGTTACACGTTCATGACCGAGGTGACCGGCGAGTTTCTTTCCCTTATAAACTCTTGAAGGGTCTGAACAAGCACCAAGTGAACCTGCATGTCTTGCAACAGGACCTGTACCATGAGACTCTTTAAGTCTTGAGAAGTTCCATCTCTTGATAGCACCTGCAGTACCTTTACCTTTGCTTGTGCCGACTACATCAACGATGTCGCCTGCTGCGAACGTGTCAGCTTTGAGAATGTCACCAACGTTGATAGCTGCGATGTCATCGAACTTGAATTCTCTGAGCACCTTTTTGGGAGCTACGTCAGCTTTCTTAAAGCGAGCTGCCTGAGGTTTGTTTACACGCTGCGGTTTTACGTCGCCATAGCCGATCTGTGCAGCTGCATAGCCGTCTGTTTCGACTGTTTTGATCTGGACGACGGGGCAGGGACCAGCTTCAACAACTGTTACGGGAACTACGTTACCCTTGTCATCGAAAACCTGGGTCATGCCGATTTTCTTGCCGATAAGACCTTTTTTCATTTTCTTTCCTCCTATTTTAGGTTATTGGTTGAGGCTCTCCCCCAACATGACCTTCCGGTGTAGTTTCGGCCTGAGATTAAAGCTTAATCTCGATTTCTACGCCGGCAGGAAGCTCAAGACCTGTCAGAGCTTCAACAGTTTTGTTTGAAGGTCTGATGATGTCGATAAGCCTTTTGTGAGTTCTCTGCTCAAACTGCTCACGGCTGTCCTTGTATTTGTGCACAGCACGGAGAATTGTTACGATTTCTTTTTCTGTCGGGAGCGGAACGGGACCTGAAACCTGTGCATTTGTACGCTTTGCAGTTTCAACAATCTTTTCTGCTGCTTTGTCGACAAGGTTGTGATCGTAACCTTTGAGTCTGATTCTGATTTTTCCCTTAACTGCCATTTTGATTGCCTCCTTAAAAGTTTGGCGGGCATGTGGCTTTTAAAATCAATACTGTTCCGGGTGTTTCACGTTCACCCATTTTAAAAACCGAAACATAAATATGTTCCGGGATTGCATAAAAGCCCCTCGTTGCAAGCCTGTGCCGCAGGCGCAGGGAACGCCCGTAGCCGGTTGCCGAGATATTTCTTTCGCCCGGTTTTAAAATCGGACATACTCCGCGGAAATTTCCCGTTTCTGGAACGGCCACCTCCCGCATCATCGCATATCAAGTTCGTGTTGCCGAGCTAACTTTTCTCATACTCTTTGCGTACAAAAGGGCACAAGGGCATAGTTAACCCAGGTCACGTACTCGTATATACTACCACATTCTCTCCGGAATTTCAAGTGTTTTTTGCAATTTTTTCAAACTTTTTTGCTCAAAAATGGCTATTCTATTAGGGTTTCGGCACTTTTACTACATATTGTACAAACCTGCGTTCTAATATTGATTATTTTGTGCATTTTAACATAAAATAACCAATATTTTCTACATAACAACCAATCTGAAGCAGGCAAAAAACGCCATTTTTACCTGTTTTAAATTGTAAACTTTTTGTGAACAAATGAATTTCCGGCACAAAAATACTCTTTTTTCTCGTTTTTCAAACTTTCATTATGATATTTCCGGCAACAGTTTTATCACGACTACTTCAGGTCTGTTCATAAATCTTAATGGTATCGGATAATTACCAAGACCGCTTGAAATGAAGAATGACGTATTTTCATATTCATATAAACCTTTTATAAATGCATTTTTATCCCTGACTTCAGGCAGCCATCCTGTTGTGCCGTAAAGACCTCCTATAACAGGAAGTCTCACCTGTCCGCCGTGGGTATCACCGCAAAGGCACAAATCCATACCGAAATCAGCAAAAGCCTCTTTATTGCATATATGGGCAAGTAAAATATTATACTTACTTTCGTCAAGCGTAAATTCGTTATTCAGGTCAAATGTAGGAGAATAATATACATTCGTAATACCGTAGAGTCTTAAAGGAGTTTTACCCACAGTTATATCTTCCGATTTATAATCAAGATACTTAACTCCGTTTTCACGCAATTCATTATAGTATTCTTCATCATTATCGTGTTCACCGTTTACAAAGTATACGTCGTGATTCTCGCTGATTTTTTTCATTAGTTTTACTGCGGTATTTCTGCCGTCTTCACTTTCACGCGTATACATATCACCTGTTATCACCACAAAATCAGGTTGTGCTTCATCGATTTTTTTGGTTATCCATGAGTTGTTCATTCCGAAAACAGAGCCATGTAAATCAGAAATCTGGACTATAGTAATTTCATTTTTTATTTTATCGCTTTTAATTTCAACCTGTTCTGTAGTAAGCGTAAATGTAGAAAAGAGCCATATGCAGAATATAATAAAAGCAAAACAAAGCATCCTGAAGCTTCCGTTCTTTTTGCGTTTATTTTGCGTCTTCTTTTTCATGCATATCACCTCTTTCAATATATAACAGTATACATCATCTTACTCATATATACAATTAATATACTATTAATTTTAATTATAAAAAAATCAGGGCGATTGTCATGTGACAACCGCCCTTTTTTCAGGAATTAAATATTAAGTTTAAGTTCCTTGTTTTAAGAATCAAAGACCAAGGTCAAAGATTACTGCGTATTCGTAAACTGTTCCGTCTGCAAGTGTTACT